>CAYGTK010000044.1:0-1183 GCA_964352775.1 uncultured Chitinophagaceae bacterium | reverse complement strand
GTTATTCGCTATTGGATATTACTGGAAACATACTGCGCCTATTTGAAATGACCGTGCAAACCGATGGTAAAATAGTAGCCGTAGGCCGAAAGGATTCGTTAACTAATAACCAGCTTATTATTGCCCGCTATAACACGAATGGCAGCTTAGACAATACATTTGGCACAAATGGTTACAACTTTATAGAAGTAGGCGGCCAAGGGCGAACAGGGGGCACTGCCGTAGAGTTGCAAACCGATGGTAAAATTATTGCGGGCGGATGGACGCAAGCCCTAAGTGGCGCATGGGATTTTGCTGTGTTACGTTACAATACCGATGGAAGTTTAGATAACACTTTTGGCAACGGCGGAGTAGCAATTACCGATTTTATGGGCGATGACGACCAAGCATTTAGCTTAGCCATTCAGAGTGATGGTAAAATTGTAGCAGGTGGCTATGGCGGTTCTACAACCAGCCAAGACTTTGCCCTTGTGCGATACAATACCGATGGAAGCCTAGACAATAGCTTTAACGGCGATGGTATGCTGCTATACGATTTTGGCCTGGGCGACGAAGAAGGTGCCAACTTACTTATTGAAGCCGATGGTAAAATAGTAATGGCTGGGCAAGGTGAGCCCGCTATTGGCGATGCTCCCCTTCAAATAGTGCGATTTAATACCGATGGATCGGCAGACAATACATTTGGCACCAACGGTCAAGTAGTAGTGGACAACGTTGGTGATGTAGATGTATCGGGCATAAGCCTACAAAGCAATGGCGAAATACTGATAGCCGCTGACGATGCCTCGAGAAACGCCAGCCTACTAGTGGTTCGCTTAAAGGGTGGTGATGGAACGGTATCTATTCCAGCCAATGCTTTACAGCAACTTCACTTATACCCCAACCCATTCACCAACAGTTTAACGCTAGAGTTGAAAGAAGGCCAAACTGCCCTAAACTACACCCTAACCGACCTAATGGGCCGAACGGTAAACTCTGGCGATATTACTGGTACGGATATAAGCTTGAATTTAGAGCATCTACAAGCGGGAACGTACATCCTTAACCTAATGGGTTTTGATAATTACGGTGGATTAGAAGAATTGAAATGGATGAGCGAGTGGCAATTTGAAGACGAAGGCTACTTCATACTTTCTGGTTTCGAGTTACTGCAAAAGGCCTTTGAAGACTATCACGCCATGGC
>CAYGTK010000043.1:0-23183 GCA_964352775.1 uncultured Chitinophagaceae bacterium | reverse complement strand
ACTGGAGAAGGTGTGAAAGAACTAGATGCTCTTTTGGAAGGAAAACTAACCTTGCTGTCTGGTCATTCAGGCGTGGGTAAATCCACCTTGGTGAATTGTGTATCACCAGGCTTAGAATTAAGAACCCAACAGATCTCTAAAAAGTATAACAAGGGCACGCACACCACCACTTTTGCTGAAATATTCAAATTGAAAAACGGAGGCCATATAATAGACACTCCTGGTATTAAGGAATTCGGTGTGTTAGATCTTGAAGCAGATGAAGTAAGCCACTACTTTAGAGAAATGCAGCCGCTTATTGGCAATTGTAAATTCAACGATTGCATACACATTGATGAACCGGGTTGCTCTATTATTGAAGCACTAGAAGAAGGGGAAATAAGCGAGGAGCGTTATAAAAACTACTTCAATATTGTGATGGATATTAAAACCCAAAAGCCAATATACTAGTGCGGGTAGTTATTCAGCGAGTAAGCGAAGCCAATGTAAAAGTGAACGGCAATATTGTAGGCGCAATAAATACGGGATCGTTGGTTTTAGCAGGTTTTGAACCTGAAGACACAGCAGATGATATTGAATGGACGATCAAGAAATTAACTAACCTCCGCATATTTCCTGATGAAGAAGGGGTAATGAATAAGTCGCTGCTAGATATTGATGGGGAGTTACTACTTATTAGTCAGTTTACTTTACATGCAAGCACCAAAAAAGGAAACCGCCCAAGCTATATTAAGGCGGCAAGGCCAGAAGTGGCCATCTCGTTGTATGAGCAATTCAAACTAAAAGCTGCAACTGCATTAAACAAACCTGTTCAGAGCGGTAAATTCGGTGCTGACATGAAGGTGAGCCTATTGAACGATGGCCCCGTAACTATCATAATTGATTCCAAAAACAGAGAATGATGACCATTGAAGAAGCACAGAAGGTAGTTGATGATTGGATAAACACCAATGGAGTGCGTTACTTCAACGAGTTGACCAATATGGCGATGCTTACTGAAGAAGTAGGGGAGGTAGCCCGCGTTATCGCTAGAAAATATGGCGAACAATCGTTCAAAGAAAGTGACAAGAATAAAGAACTGGGAGATGAATTGGCGGATGTACTATTCGTATTGATATGCCTAGCCAACCAGACAGGCGTAGACCTTACTGATGCACTAACAAAGAATCTTGCTAAGAAAACTAACCGTGATTCAGAAAGACATAAGAATAATGAAAAGCTAAAGTAGACCTACAAAAACGGAAGTTTTACTACAGTTGCCTTTAGTTGCTTATTTCTGACTTGAATGTATATATCCTTACCAGCCGAAGCGTAGTCTGTTTTCACATAACCCATGCCAATAGCTTTATTCATGCTCGGTGATTGTGTGCCTGAAGTCACTTCACCAATTGGGTTACCCTCAGCATTCAATATCATGTAGTGCTGGCGTGGTATGCCTCGGTCTATCATCTCAAACCCTACTAGTTTCCGAGAAACTCCATCAGCCTTTTGCTTTACCAAGTAATCTTTATCATTAAAATCCGCCTCTTTTTTCAGCTTGGTTATCCAGCCAAGGCCAGCTTCTATTGGGCTTGTGGTATCCGTAATGTCATTGCCATACAAGCAATACCCCTTTTCTAGTCGCAACGTATCACGAGCACCAAGTCCAATTGGTTTAATACCGTATTCTTCACCCACTTCAAAAAGGGCATCCCATATATGATCGGCATAAGCATTGGGAAAATACAGCTCAAAGCCACCAGAACCTGTGTACCCAGTAGCCGAAATGATAACATCATCCACACCTGCAATATCGCCCATCGTAAAATTGTAGTAAGCTATCTTCTCCAAGTCAATATCTGTTAGCTGCTGCAACACCTCAATGGCATTTGGCCCCTGAACAGCAAGTAAAGTGATGTCATCAGAGATATTCTTCATCTCTACAGCCTTGTCGTTGTGTTTGCTTATCCACTCCCAATCTTTATCCATATTACTAGCATTCACCACCAAAAAGTAGTGGTCCTCTCCAACCATGTAAACAAGTAGGTCATCTACAATGCCTCCCTTGCCATTTGGCAAACAAGAGTATTGTGCTTTACCGGGTGTCAATTTACTGGCGTCGTTACTGGTTATTTTTTGTACTAGATCTAAAGCACCTTCACCCTTTACTACAAATTCGCCCATGTGGCTCACATCAAATACCCCAACACTTTCGCGAACGGTAGTATGCTCCTCATTTATGCTGGTGTAGATAACAGGCATGTTATAACCTGCAAACTCTACCATTTTCGCGCCTAGGTCAATATGCTTTTGTGTAAGTGCTGTCTGTTTCATCTTATGGGTTTAAGTGGCGCAAAACTAACCAATAGGGGCTATAAACGGAAAAACCTACTTTTGTGGAAACGAGTAATGACATGCATTTCCAGTCACCGCTTACGGTAGCCCAAATTGAACAGTTAACAGCATCATCAGCTAAAGGCGATAAAGACTTATTAATAAAGGGCATCAACGAGATACATCAAGTGCAAGTTGGCGACCTAACCTTTGTTGATCACCCCAAATATTATGACAAGGTGCTGGCAAGCAATGCGAGTGCAATACTTATTGATAAAGACGTTGAGGCACCAGAGGGCAAAGTACTATTTGTTTGTGAAGACCCTTTTACGGCCTATAACACCTTAGTGAATACAAATTTCCCTTTTCAAGCTTCTAAAGAGCTTATCAGTCCATCAGCATCCGTAGGGAAAGGCACACACATACAACCAGGGACATTCATTGGTGAAAATGTAGTTATCGGAGATAATTGCCTAATTCATGCTAATGTTACCATAAACGCGAATACCATTATTGGTAACGACGTGATAATTCATAGCGGTGCCGTAATAGCTTCCGATGCCTTCTACTTTAAAACTAGAAAAGACCCTGATAGCTACTATGAGAAAATGCACAGCTGTGGCATAGTAGTAATTGAAGACCAAGTAGAGATAGGCGCGAACTGCACTATCGATCGCTGTGTATCAAAAGAAACTCGGATAGGCGAAGGGACCATAATTGACAACATGGTGCATATAGGTCATGGTGTAGTTGTGGGTAAAAACTGCTTGATTGCTTCGCAAACAGGTATTTCTGGAAACGTGATTATTGGGGATGAGGTTGCTATTTGGAGCCAATCAGGCTTAACCAGCAATCTTAAAATTGGCAGTAAGTCTACCCTACTAGCTAGAACGGGGGTATCAAAAGACTTGGAAGGTGGTAAAACTTACTTTGGCGCACCTGCCGATGAGGCGCGTACTATATGGAGACAAATGGCAGCTATTAGGCAACTGCCTGATCTACTTCAGCGACTAAAGAAAAGATCTTAGAGACTGTCGTTAGCACCGTAAGCTCTAGAAGAAACTCGTTTACCCATGTCATAGAGCATACTTGCAGTCATTATACCCGTACTATCATACCAGTTCCATGAACTATCCCTTTTGCCCATGTTGTAAAAGCCTTCATTCCAGGTCTCACCGTTCTTGTGGTATTCTTTATGAACGCCGTGCATCTTATCTTCCTTTCCACTCCAAGCATAGTTTCCTTTAGATACTACTTGACCTGTTTCATAGTAATAGGTGTAAGCGCCTTGACTTGAACCACTCTGCGTATGAGTTATTAATTCTTGAGGCGATCCATTTTCGAAATAAAGAGTTTTCGACATCTCCTTTCCTTTCTCATACATCACCTTTCTGTCTGTTTTGCCATCTGCTTTTTTCCATTCCCATTCACCCGCTTTTTTACCTTCCACATAATTGCCCGTCACTTTAGGATCGCCATTTTGCCAAAAGGCACGGTATTCATAAACTGAACGATCGCTTGGGTCAGGGTAAAAGTGAACGATCTTGGGTTGTTTATTATCCCAGGCCTCGAGCACTATAGTGTCATTAGGCTGGCAAGAAACAAGAACAAAGAATAAGCCTACAATGGCTGAACGCAAAAATATCATTGTGTGATGTGTTGAACTGATTTCAATGTACATCGTAAAACCAACATAGTCAAGCCATTATACGACCACCCCTTAAGTGGCATTCCCTGTTACATTTCGGGCAATAGTCGAAAAGTTCTTCTATGATACTTACAGGCTCCTATTTTAACTATGGCCAGCCTGTGTGACTTTGTAGGATAACCTTTATTTGACTGCCATTGATAATCAGGATGTTCCTGGGATATCTTCATCATGTATTCATCACGATAGGTCTTTGCCAAAATTGATGCTGCGGCAATACTTAGATATTTTGAATCTCCCTTAATTATACACTCATGTGGAATATCTGGATAGGGTGTAAAGCGATTTCCATCTATCAGTAATCTATCTGGTTTCTGATCTAACTGATCAACCGCTAAATGCATGGCAAGGAATGACGCTTTCAAAATGTTTATCTCATCTATTTCTTCGGGGAAGACAAAAGCCACTCCGTAGCTAATGGCTTCCTTTTCAACTACAAGTCGCAGTTCATCTCGTCGCTTTTCTGTGAGCTTTTTAGAATCATCAAGCAATGGATGGGTAAAGCTTTTTGGAAGAATAACGGCACCAGCTACTACAGGGCCTGCCAAGCAACCTCGTCCCGCTTCATCACAACCAGCTTCTACCCCTTCGGCTTTGAAAAAAGACTTGAGCATTATAACGAAAGCTTATCAGGAGCAATGATAATTCCATCATCATCGGCATACAAATACTCCCCTGGGTCGATGGTAACACCTGCAAAAGTGAGCGATATACCTATCTCTCCTTCACCCCTTTTAATGCTCTTGAAGGGATGAGTACCTAATGCCCGAACGGCTATTTCCATTTCATCAATTTCTGCACTATCTCTAATGCAGCCGTAAATAACCACTCCTTCCCAATCATTATCTAGGGCCAGCTTAGCCACATTGTCACCCATCAAAGCTACTCTATCTGAGCCCCCACCATCTACTACTAGCACCTTGCCTTCGCCATTAGTGCTGAGTTGTTGTTTTACCAGTACATTATCTTCGTACACTTTAACGGTCTCTATTCTTCCTTCGAACACCCTTTTCTGTCCGTAGTGCATAAAAATGCTGTAAGGCACTTTTAATATCTCTCTGAATTCGTCGCTAAGGTCTGCTGTAGTATAGCTCATAACATAAGTTTACACAAGTCACGAAATGCGTTTATAACCGTACCGTTAAAGATAGGCGATATATACTATTTTTAGCTCCATCATAATGCTACTTGCGTGAGTGTACTCCGAAAATTAGCCGGTCAAACCGCCGTTTACGGCCTAAGTACCGTTGCAGTTCGTCTTATTAACTACCCATTAGTTTGGCTACATACCAAGTCTTTTGTTGAACAGTCAGACTACGGCATTATATCTGAATTGTACGCTTACGTGGCGTTCTTCAATGTCATTTTCATGTACGGCATGGAAACAGCTTTTTTTCGTTTCGCATCCAATAGTGATGACCCAAAGAAAGTTTTTGGCACTGCAATGGGCAGCCTTTTGGCTACTACTGTCTTTTTCACTATTTGTTTATTAGCTCTTTCGCAACCTATTGCGAATTACTTACAGTATCCTGATAATGCCGAATACGTCAGGTGGTTTGCATTAATAATCGCTTTCGACACGTTGGTGAACATCCCATTCGCACAACTACGGTTGCAGGCCAAACCTTCTACATATGCTGGCCTCAAGCTGATAAATGTTCTCACCAATGTTGGCCTGAACATCTTCTTCTTATGGCCACTATATAATAAAGACCCTGCTCTATTTTCAAGTGTTGGTTACATATACGACCCAAGTATTGGAGTAGGCTATGTATTTATAGCCAACCTGGTAGCTAGCACGTTAACCCTACTATTGTTCATCCCCAACATTCTAAAGAACAAGATCGACCTATCTATCGATCTATTGAAAAAGATGTTAAGCTACAGCTGGCCTTTAATAATTATCGGCCTAGCTGGCATGGTAAACGAAACTCTAGATAGGATACTTCTGAAACATCTCCTTCCAGGCACTTTGAATGAGCGACTAAGCGAGATAGGAATATATAGCGCAGTCTACAAACTTAGCATCTTCATGACCCTTATGGTTCAGGCATTTCGGCTTGGGGTTGAGCCCTTTTTTTTTAGCGAAGCGAAAACTAAAGATGCCAAACGCACCTATTCCTTGATAATGCTACTATTCGTTATAATAGGCGGGGCAATATTCATAGGTGTGAATGGATATATGAATATCCTCAAATTCATAATTGGAGAGAATTACTGGGAGGGCCTTTCAGTTGTACCTATTCTACTAATAGCCAACTTGTTTTTAGGCATCATTTATAACCTCTCCGTTTGGTATAAGATCACCGATCGCACCCAATTTGCTATTGGTATCGCCTTATTCGGGGCGGCAATTACTATATGCCTAAACTGGCTACTTATACCCACCTTAGGTTATACGGGGTCGGCTTATGCTACACTAGCCGCTTATATGAGTATGGCTGTGCTTTCCTACATCCTTTCTCAACGTTACTATACCGTACCCTATCCATTAAGGAAGATCGGGTTTTATCTTTTGCTGATGATGTCACTTTTCATATTGCACCGATGGGTAGCACTACTACTCCCAGATACTATCGCAATTCAAAGCTTTACAGGAACCATTCCAGTGGCTGTTTATGCCGCAATAGTTTGGTTTTTTGAGCGCGACACTTTTCGTAAGGTGCTAGCTAAAACTTAGGAGTGAAAACTAAAAATGTATCTTTGCCGATCATGGCTATACCAATATTAAATACTTCAGAAAACGAGCTCCCGGAATACAAAACCCAAGGGTCGGCAGGTGCTGATCTTAGAGCTAATATCACCTCTCCAATAGTGCTGGAGCCTATGCAACGTAAGCTTGTAGCAACAGGGCTTTACCTAGCTTTGCCAGATGGACATGAGGCGCAGATACGCCCTCGTAGTGGATTGGCTTATAAGCATGGCGTAACTGTATTAAATACACCAGGAACTATTGACAGTGATTACCGTGGAGAAATAAAGGTGTTATTAGTGAATCTATCAAAAGAACCATTTACTATTGAACCAGGAGAGCGCATTGCTCAAATGGTTATTGCTAAATATGAAAAAGTAGAATTCGAAGAAGTGACTAACCTCAACGAAACGGCACGTGGTGCTGGCGGGTTTGGACATACCGGAACTAACTAAACGACCAACCAAATGAAAATAATAGTACCTATGGCAGGCCGCGGAAGTCGCCTTCGCCCACATACACTTACCGTTCCTAAACCATTGATCCCAGTTGTTGGTAAACCAATAGTTCAGCGATTAGTGGAAGACATTGCAGCCACATCGAACGAGGCAATTGAAGAGATAGCCTTTATTATTGGTGATTTCGGGAAAGAAGTAGAAGAGGAACTACTTAAAGTAGCGGCTGATCTTGGAGCCAAAGGTTCTATCTATCATCAAGATAAACCATTGGGAACCGCACATGCCATTATGTGCGCAGCACCCTCACTTTCAGGCAACGTAATTGTTGCTTTTGCTGACACTTTGTTCAAGGCTGATTTCAAATTGGACAAAGGTCAAGATGGCATTATTTGGGTTCATAAAATAGACGACCCCTCTGCTTTTGGTGTTGTAAAATTAGATAGCAAAGGAGTTATAACTGATTTCGTAGAGAAACCAGCAGATTTCATTTCAGACTTGGCTATTATAGGCATCTACTATTTTAAAGATGGAGAGTACCTGAAAAAGGAGTTACAATATCTGCTTGACAACGACATTAAAGAAAAGGGCGAATACCAATTGACCAATGCTTTAGAGAACATGAAACAAAAAGGCTCGAAGTTCATTACTGGGCAGGTATCGGAATGGTTAGATTGTGGAAATAAGAACGCTACTGTATATACTAATCAGCGCGTATTAGAGTTCAATAGGGACAGTAACTTAGTAGCCAATAGTGCGCATATTGAACATGCAACTGTTATCGAACCTTGTTATATTGGAGAGAATGTAAAATTGAAGAACGCCATTGTTGGTCCTCATGTATCCATAGGTGATAACAGTTCTGTTGAAAATTGTGTTATTAAAAACAGCATTATACAGAACAAAAGCCATATTGAGAACGCAGTTATAGAGAACTCAATGATAGGCAACCACGTTCAATATTCAGGAAAAACTGAAGACTTGAGCATAGGAGACTATACCGTACAAAAATGAGATCGTTCAAACATATCGCCCTTATTCTGCTAGCCATAGTGTTAGTCGCTTCACCTGGATATGCCCAAAAGAAGAAAAAAGGCAAGAAGGATAAGCAAGAGAACACCAATGGTATCGACCATTTTACCGTGCAAAAGGTATTTATGGAAGCCAATAAAGCTAAAATATTAGAAGACTACCCAGAAGCCGTTCGCTTATTTGAGAAAGTAATAAAGTTGGATAATAAGAATGATGCTTCTTATTATGAGTTAGCCACTATCTATTTCCAATCCAACCAGTTCGATATTGCGATGAGCAATATTAACACTGCCGTAAAATTGCAACCACAGAATAAGTGGTATTTAGACCTAAAAGCAGAAATACTGGCCTACCGTTCGAAATTTGCTGAGGCGGCAGAGGTGTATGCAGAGATGTTGAAATATCACCCTAGAGACTACGATCGATACTTCGACCATGCCTTTATGCTCATTAAAGCATCTAAGTATGAAGAGGCTATTGCTGTTTATGATGAATACGAATCTATTATAGGTTTGGATGAAAATGTCATTGTACAAAAGCAACGCTTGTATATCAAGCTAGGCGATATTGAAAATGCTACGGCTGAAATACAAAAGCTGATAGACAACGATCCTAAAGAGGTGCGTAACTATCACCTACTAGCTGAGCTGTATTTAACCAACGACATGTTGGACGAAATGGAGGCAGTTTATGAAAAGCTACTAAAGGAAGACCCTGATAATGCTCAAGCTTTATTAAATATTGCAGAAATGCACCGCAAAAAGGGGAACCAAGAAAAAGCACTCACTTATTTGAAACAAGCTTTTGGCAATGCCGACCTAGCAATAGAACAGAAGATCCGCATCTTATTCCCCTACTTACAGAACCAACAACAAGACGAGGCCAAGAAAAAAGAAGGATTTGAACTGGCTGAGATTTTAGTTTCTGTTCATGATAAAGATGCTCGCTCACATGCCATCTATGGTGACATGCTTTATCGCGATGAGCAAACTGAGGAGGCTTTGGTAGAGTATGATAAGGCCATAGCTATTGACAATAGCATATACGAGGTCTGGCAACAAGTCTTCTTCATTCATTCCGACAAGCGGAACTACGATGCACTTTATCAAAGAACTTCAGAAGCATTAGAGTTGTTTCCAAACCAACCACTAGTCTATTTCTTCAATGGTGTTTCAGCTGACCAATTGAAGAAACACCAAGAGGCAGTTGATGCGCTAGAAATGGGTAAAGACTTAGTAGTAGGAAATATCTTACTTAAGGCACAGTTCTTCTCATCATTAGGTGGGTCGTACAACGACTTGAAGCTCTACAGCAAGTCTGATTCAGCTTTTGATACGGCACTGTTATACGACCCTGACAATGCATTTACCCTTAACAACTACAGCTATTACCTTTCTTTAAGAAAGGATAGGTTGGAAAAGGCTAAAAAGATGTCAGCCCGTTCTAATGAATTAGAGCCAAATAATGCTTCCTTCCAAGACACCTATGCCTGGATTCTCTACCAAAATGAGGATTACAAAAACGCTAAGGTTTGGATGGAGAAAGCCATCAATTCAAGCGAAGATGAAAACGCCACTCTTTTTGAGCATTACGGAGACATCCTCTTCAAACTCGGCGATATAGAAGGCGCTCTAGTTCAATGGCAAAAGGCCGAGGCTGCTGGGTCAGATTCCGAATTGATCGGAAAAAAGATAGCTGATAAACAATTGTATGAGTAGACAGCTGCTTATATCGATATTCCTTCTACTACTTTTCAGCCTTTTCGCATGTAAAACACCCAAATCGGTTAATAGTAGTGAGTTATCTAAGCTGTCATCATCTGAGGCTAGAAATGGAATATTATCTTCTGATATCGAGTTCGATTGGTTCTATGGAAAAGCCAAAATGAAATATGATGATGGTAAAAAGTCGCAAGGCTTTACCGCTCAGTTCAGAATACAACGAGATAGTATTTGCTGGGTATCTATCACCTCGCTAATGGGTATTGAGGTTGCAAGAATACTGATCACCAATGATAGCATCCATATACTAGATAAACTAGACAAAGTATACTATCGCAAACCTTTTAGCTACATCAACAACTTTGTTCCATTCAACTTTAACATGCGGTTACTACAAGATGTACTTGTAGGCAATAGCGCTTTCGCCCTCAACGATAAATTGAAAGTAAAGCAAGAAGAAGGTAACTACTTACTTTTTACTTCTGATAAAAAAATGGACAATACCATTTGGATGAATGGAGACCTCAGAATTACGAAAGTGGCACTACTAGAAAAAGAGGAGAACCGTATAGTTTTAATGAATTTTAACGACTATGCGTTTAGTAACCAAGCTAACTTCGCATCAGAAAGAGAGTATATCTTTACAGGAGAACAAAATATTAGCTCAGAAATGCGTTTTACAAAGGTAAAGTGGGATGAACCTCAATCATTCCCTTTCATTGTGAGCAGTAAATATGAAGAACGCTTCTAAAATATCATTCCTTTTCATCTCCCTTTGGTTGTTCATGGGCGTATTGACCTATGCGCAGGGTTCGAAGTCTGCTTTGGAAAAAGAGCGGAAAGCTATAGAGAAGGAGATCGCAATGACCAAAGAGCTACTGCAAGAGATAACCTCTGACAGAACACGATCGGTAAGCGAACTGAAAACCCTAGAACGCCAGATCAATCTTCGTAAGAAGTATATTGGCAATCTGAATAAAGACATCAAGGCAATAAATAGCAGTATTAATCAAACGAGTGATATTGTAGGCTCTCTTTCTAAAGACTTAGAAAGCTTGAAAGAGAAATACGCTGCCATGTTAGTGAATGCTTATAAAAGCCGTTCTACTTTCGATAAATGGATCTTTCTATTTTCAGCAGATAGTTTCAATGATGCCATCAAACGATGGAACTACCTGCAGAAACTAGGCGAGTTTCGTGGCACACAAAATCAATTGATAGCCAGTACCATTGACGACCTGACCAAAAAAACAGGAGACCTTGAGCAGCAGAAAAAAGAAAAACAAAGTTTACTTGGCGAAGAACTGAAGCAGCAGCGGACCTTAAGTTCAGAGCGAGAGCAAAAAGATGACTTACTGGCTGAACTGCAAGACAAAGAAAAAGACCTTAAAAAGTCTATAAGTGGTAAAGAGAAGGATGCTAAAAAGCTAGATAAGCAGATAGCTAATTTAATAGCAAAAGAAATAGCTGCCGAACAAGCTAGAATAGCTGCCGCAAAAAACTCAAACAAAAGCACCTCCTCCCCCGAATTAGCTAAGCTATCAGCTGATTTTGCAGCTAATAAAGGTCGTTTACCTTATCCCGTAGGTAGTGGTTTCATTGCGAGTACATTCGGGAAACATCAGCACCCAGTATTAAAATACATTTGGGTTGAGAACAATGGTATTGACATCAGTACTGCTCAACACACTAGGGTAAGAGCTATATTTTCTGGTGAAGTAGTTAGTGTGTTTTATAACCCTGGCTTTCAAAAGGCCGTACTGGTTAAGCATGGTGATTACTACACCGTATATTCTAACCTTAAGGATGTATTCGTTAAGAAAGGAGATAAGATAAATACCTTTCAAGATATTGGTGTGGTATTTACCAATGAGAAAGAATCTAAAACGGAAGTACATTTAGAGGTATGGAAAGGCACTACGAAACTAGACCCTGCCTTGTGGATCTCTAAGAAATAGTCGTACTTTTGTAGTCTAATACAAATAAGCATGTTGTCAACATTCGCTTTTATTGGAGGTTTAGGAGGCTGGGAAGTCCTCATTATTGTATTTGCTATTCTATTACTTTTTGGCGGTAGAAAAATACCAGAATTGATGAAAGGCATAGGAAAAGGTGTTCGAGAATTCAATACCGCACGTGCTAGCATCAAAGAAGAATTGCAAAACGGCATGAAAGAGGAAGATAAAAAACCCTCTACTTCATCAGCCAAAGAGGACTAAACACCTATCTATTGAATTTTCCCGATACTATCAGCCAAACTCAAGCTGCTATTAAAGCTGGTGATATCACCTGTAAGCAGTTAGTAGAACATTACCTAGAAAAGATAAAAGAGAACGAGTATCTCAATGCGTTCATTGAAGTGTACGCTGATGATGCATTAGCTAGAGCCGAAGAGGTAGATAAGAAAATGGCTAGTGGTCAGTTCGGTAAACTAGCTGGGGTAGTAGTTGGTGTTAAAGATGTTATCGTTCAAGAAGGGCGAAAAGTAAGCGCCGCTTCGAAAATATTAGATGGTTTTGAGTCTTTATTTAGCGCGACCGCGGTTGAGCGGTTGCTAGAAGAGGATGCCATTATCATAGGCAGGTTGAATTGTGATGAGTTCGCTATGGGTTCTAGTAATGAGAATTCCGTTTATGGACCTACTAAGAATGCGGCAGACCCTACACGTGTACCAGGTGGTTCGTCGGGAGGTTCAGCAGTTGCTGTGCAAGCAGGCATGTGCCATGTTTCTTTAGGGACAGACACTGGAGGTTCTATCCGTCAACCCGCTTCATTTTGCGGTATAGTTGGTTTAAAACCTACCTATTCACGGGTATCTCGCTGGGGATTGATCGCATACGCTTCCTCTTTCGATCAAATAGGGCCTTTTGCAAATAATGTAGAAGACGCTGGCTTAGTACTGGAAGTTATTGCTGGAGCTGACGAACAGGACAGTACCGTTTCTAAACGCCCAGTACCAGCATACAGCCAAAACTTGAAACTAGACCGCAAACCTAAAGTAGCTTACTTCAACGAAGTGCTAACGCATGAAGGTTTAGATGAGGAAATAAAAGAAGAATTTAAGGCTCAGTTAAAAAAGCTGGATGATGCTGGTATAGAGACTACTGGTGTTGACCTCCCATACCTAGAGCACATGGTGCCGACTTATTATGTATTAACTACGGCTGAGGCTTCTTCAAATCTTGCTCGCTTTGATGGCGTGCATTATGGGTACAGAAGCGAGAACGCTACCGATATGGATTCCGTCTACACCTTGACTAGAAGCGAAGGTTTTGGCGAAGAGGTTAAGCGCAGAATAATGCTGGGAACATTTGTGCTAAGCGCAGGTTACTACGATGCTTATTATTCTAAGGCGCAAAAAGTAAGGCGCATGCTTGATGAAATGACGCAAGACATATTCAGTAAGCACGATTTTATTCTACTACCTACTACACCATCTACTGCTTTCAAGATCGGTGAAAAAATAGAAGACCCTATCGCCATGTATTTGGCTGATATATTTACGGTTCAGGCTAACTTAGTCGGTATACCAGCTATATCCCTTCCTTTAGGCAAACATTCTGATGGTATGCCATTTGGAATTCAGGTTATGGCCAACAAATTTGAAGAGGCAGATCTATTAGCTTTTTCTAATTATTTAATGCAACTGTAGATACAATTTGTCTGCTACAGGAACGGTTCTAATTATATGACCAGACTCCTTTTGATACTATCGTTATTCGTTGTTACGCCTTGGTGTTTTGCTAAGAGTATGAACGGAACTAGTGATACCATTGCCCCACCTAAGGTAGAAGTACAGAACTTCGAATATCTAGCGCAGTTAGATAGCATGGCTCATTGGTTGTTCGAGGACGCCAATAAAATGCGTGACACCACGAAGTTCAGCCTAAGTTTTAATGACAGCATGGAGATCCCGCGGTATTCCGACTCCATCATCCGCCATAACATGGCTATGATACCTTCAGAAATACCCTTGGAGTTGAACCCATTCGTGCAACGTTACATAGAAGTATATGCATACAAGCGTCGCTCACAGGTGAGCAAGATGTTAATGCTTTCAGAAATGTATTTCCCCATATTCGAAGAAGCATTGGATAGAAAAGACATGCCTCACGAATTGAAGTATCTACCTATTGTAGAGTCTGCTTTAAATCCTAATGCTGTTTCAAGAGCTGGGGCAACTGGCATTTGGCAAATAATGTATGCTACTGGAAGGTTTCTTGGCCTAAAAACCAATTCCTATATCGATGAACGGCGTGACCCTTATCGTTCAACAGAGGCCGCGCTTGATTATCTTGAAAAGATGCACAAGATATATGGGGATTGGTTAATGGTTATAGCAGCCTATAACTGTGGCCCTGGTAATGTAAACAAAGCCATCCGAAGAAGTGGAGGCAAACGTACTTATTGGGAAATAAGACCTTGGTTACCAAGAGAAACTCGCGGATATGTCCCTGCCTTTATCGGAGCAACTTATGTACTCAGTCATTTTGAAGAATATGGTTACAGACCAGCCAAACCTGCTTTGGATATAAATGCCATTGACACGGTAATGATATACGATCAGGTTACGCTCTCAAAGATCGCTTCTCACATTGTGACAGATGTTAGCTTGTTAGCCTTATTGAATCCGAGCCTAAAAAAGAGATCAATACCAGCTAGCAATAGTGGTTATGCTCTTCGTTTACCGATCAATAAACTTGTCAAGTTCGAAGAACTACGCGACTCTATATTCAAGGCTCCAACCCCGGCAGAACTGATAGCTACTAAAGCAGAAGAAGAGAAGCCTTCAGCAGAATTAGTGAAGGTGTATTATCGTATTAAGCCAGGAGATAACTTAGGCTTTGTTGCTGAATGGTACGATGTGAGCTTATCTAACTTAAGATACTGGAATGGCTTGAAAGGAAACACCATACGCGCTGGACAAACCTTAAGGATATTTGTGCCAGAGAATCGCCAGGGCCAATACGCGGACATCAATAGCATGACCTTTAAGCAAAAGCAGGCTTTGAATGGGAAAAGCACAACTACAGTATCAAGTATGGCTCCAGCCACAAATACGAACAGCGGAAAGTACTTAACCTATACCGTTAAAGCTGGTGACAATTTAGGATTTATAGCTGAATGGTATGGTTGTTCATCGCAAAGCATTCGTAATTGGAATGGCATTTATGGTAACACCATACGTGCAGGGCAATCGCTAAAAATATATGTCTCCTCTACAAAAATGGACTACTATCGCCCCGTAAACGACTTAAGTTTCGCTGAAAAACAAGCTAGAGTAAAAGGAACAACAACTTCTACAAGCCCAAAAACCTCAACTACTAGCAGCTCAAATAAAGTATACCACACCGTGCGTTCTGGGGATACCATATGGGAAATAGCAAAAAAATACCCTGGATCCACTATTGAAGGAATAAAGCGGGCTAACAATATCTCTAACCACAAAGGCATTAAACCCGGAATGAAGCTCATCATTGAAATGTAACCTATGAGATACTCAGCTATCATACTTACCCTTCTTTCCATTATCCTCTCTTTAAGCTCTTGTAGCGAAGAGAAGAGTCCGGCTAAAAGGCGCGCTATGTTGCCAGATAGCTCTGGTGGGTTTGATGAAGTGTTGGTAGTTGCTGATGATGGGCTATTGAATAAGTTCGTTAAGCCACTGCTTAAAGAGGAATTCACAAAAGCTTACGACGTACTCCCGCAGGGAGAAACAGCGCTTAACCCATTATTTGTTGCCTACAAGAATTTTGATGGTACCTTTTTGAAGTTCCGCACAGTATTTATCGTAGCCGACCTTAGCCAACAGTCGCAGATAACCGACTATGTAATTGAAACATTAGGAGAAGATATTACTACCAGAGCGTTGAATGACCCCGATAAGTATTACGTGATTGCTAACGATGCTTGGGCTAAGCCACAGCGAATATTTTTTGTTTTCGCTCCTACAGAAGAGGCCTTAAAAGAGCGCTTGAGCGTAAAAGCTGAAAGCTTGAGCCAGTTGGCTCTTCAATATGAAACTAACCGTTATAAGCTAGATGCATATGCTTTCGGAGAAGAAATAACGATAAACAAACTACTTAAAGAAGAATACAAGCTTAACCTAGGCATACCAAAAACTTACTTCGTGGCAACTAAGAACGACACGATGATATGGCTAAGAAAAGAGACCAACAAGACTAGCACCAGTATAATGATCAGCTTCTATCCTAAAAGTGCAGAGTTCACGAACAAAGGAATACCTGCGCGCAACGCACTAGGAAGGGATTATGTTTCTACTGCTATTGAAGGTGCTTATATGACTACAGATAGTACATTAGGCTTTGTTACACAAAAAAGAAATATTGGCGAATTGCCTACCTATATAACTAGAGGCCTGTGGGCAACCAAAGGCGATTTTATGGGTGGTCCTTTTGTAAGCTACTATATGCAGGATGTTAAAAACGATCGCGAGATTCTTATTGACGTGTTCATACATGCCCCTGGAACAAAGAAAAAGCCCGAAGTGCGCAGACTAGAGGCAATAGTTAGCACCGCTCGCACATTGTAGGTCTTATTTCAGCAACTACTTCTACGGCTTTACTTATCTTTACGCACTATTCAATTTTGCTGTACCAGAGAGGTTATGATAGAGTTTTCAAGGTTTGTTCTAAGTAACGGGTTACGGATTATTGTCCACGAGGACAAGAGCACCCCAATGGCCGTAGTTAATGTGTTGTATGATGTTGGGGCTCGTGACGAAGACCCTGAACGCACAGGTTTCGCTCATCTATTTGAGCACTTGATGTTCGGTGGGTCGAAATATGCCCCTAACTATGATGAACCCTTGCAGAATGCTGGTGGTGAAAGCAATGCATTCACCAACAATGATGTAACTAATTACTACAATACTCTTCCTGCTGCAAATATCGAGACAGCCTTTTGGCTAGAGAGCGATAGAATGTTACAATTGAACATCGATAAGAACAGCTTAGAAGTACAACGTAAAGTAGTTTGCGAAGAATTCAAAGAGCACTACTTGAATCAACCTTACGGCGACGTATGGCATCAAATATGTGGACTGGCCTACAAGCAACATCCGTATCAATGGCCTACTATAGGTAGAGACCTAAGTCATGTAGAAGATGCGACATTACATGATGTAAAGGCATTTTTTGATAAATTCTATAAGCCTAACAATGCCATATTAGTAGTATCAGGCCCAATTAAGGCAGCCGTTATTCATCAAATGGCCGAGAAATGGTTCGGTGATATTCCAGCAGGTGAACTCCTTACTCGCTCCATCATAAAAGAACCTACTCAATTGGAAAAAAGGTCTATTGAAGTGGAACGTGATGTTCCCATAGATGCTATATACAAAGCTTATCATATGGATAAGCGTGACTCAAATGGCTATTACACTTTAGACCTAGCAACGGATGTGCTTTCTAGCGGATCTTCAGCTAGATTGTATAGAAAGCTAGTTAAAGAACAAAAGTTGTTCAGCGAATTAGATGCATATGTTACTGGCACTTTAGATGAAGGTTTGGTAATAGTGGAAGGCAAATTAGCTAAGGGCACTAACATGAAACAAGCAGAAGAGATGATAGACTCTGAACTTGACACCATGCTAAAAGAGGGAATAGACGATGAAGAATTTCAGAAGGTAAAAAACAAGCAAGAAGCATATACAGAATTCTCTGAAGTGAATATGCTTAATCGCACCATAAACCTTGCTTTCTGCGAGTTGATGGGGGATACTAATAGAATAAACACTGAACTGGAGAGGTATAACAAGATTACCACTCACGAGTTACTAGAAGAATCGAAGAAGGTATTCCGCCAAGAAAATTCTTCCACTATACATTATTACGCCAAGCAAGTATGATAGCAAGCGGCATAGACAGAAGTAACGCTCCTGCAATTAAGGAGATAACCCAATTCGACATCCCGAAAAGCGAGGTAACCCGTTTAAGGAATGGAATACCTGTTCACTTGATAGATCAAGGGGCAAAAGATGTTTGCCGAATTGAGATGATATTTAAAGCAGGTAGTTGGTATGAAGACCAACCTTTGGTGGCCCGACTGACAGGCAGAATGCTTAAAGAGGGAACTAGCTCAAGAAATGCAAAGCAAATAGCCGAAGAGTTTGACATGTTCGGCACTTCACTTAGGGTTGACACATCAGGAGATCACGTGTACATTACCTTGCGTAGCTTGAATAAGCATGTATCAAACATACTACCCCTATTGAGGAACGTAGTTAGAGAAGCCTCTTTTCCCGAGAACGAATTAAAAACCGTTGTAGAAAACAGCCTTCAGAAGTTAAAGGTTAATTTAACAAAGAACGACATGGTAGCCGACAGAGAGCTACAGCATGATCTTTTTGGCTCAACTCACCCTTATGGTTACAATTCATCTAAAGAGCACTATGAGGCGCTAAGAGTAGAAAAGCTCGCTGCGTTTCATCGTCAACACATTGTTTCTGATAAATGTAAGATCATTGTTTCTGGGAGAATACAGCCCGAAACATTAGCTCTGCTAGATGACCTTTTCGGAGATGAAGGGTGGTCAAGCCAAACAAACGCCTTTACACCAGAGCATCTTATTGGCGAAAAGAAGGAGTTAACTACTGTGAAACATTTGGACGGTAGTATTCAAGCTGCTATCCGTTTGGGTAAAAGGCTTTTTAATAAAAAACACGAGGATTTCGCGGCCCTATCCATTTTGAACACCATTTTTGGAGGTTATTTCGGTTCGCGACTCATGTCTAACATCCGTGAAGATAAAGGGTACACCTACGGTATTTATTCAGGCGTGCAATCGCTACTAAACGATGGGTATTTTTACGTTACAACCGAGGTTGGGGTAGATGTAGCAGACGCAACTCTTAAGGAAATATATCACGAGATAAATCGTTTACAACAAGAGCAGGTAGGTGGAGAAGAGCTTGAACTAGTGCAGAACTATTTGAGAGGTAGGTGGCTAGCCGCTATGGACGGTCCATTTAAAATAGCATCGTTGTATCGAGGTATAATCCTCTATGATCTGGAATATGACTATTTTTACAACATGATCGAAACGATCAATACAATATCACCTGCTCAACTTCAAGACGTTGCACAACGCTATTTAGGAAGGGATATGATGCATGAAATCGTAGTTAAGTAATGAAGAGATCAATATTACAATTCTTCTTGGTTTTAGCACTGGTCTTTTTCGGAAGTACAGCTAGTGCACAGATAATCACCTCCCCTAACCTTATATGTATACTTACAGATGAAGCATCTGGTGATGTCACAATAGTTTGGGAAAGCTTACCACTTAACCCCTGTGGACCTTTCGTTAACTTTGAAGTATTTGGAAGAAGAACTGACGTACCAGGTTCTATGTTTTCATTGATAGGTGGAGGACCTATCACAGATCCAAATCAAATCGAATTAAATCACATTGGTGCAAACGCTACAGTTGCAGAATGGGAATATTTTATTGTAGTAAATTACAATTGCCCCGGGTTCACATCTGACCCCTCGCCTACATTATCAGAAATTGTTTTTGAAAGACCAGTCATATCCCTAGTTACTGTACTCGCCGATGGTAGCATACAGGTTAATTGGAGTCCTAGCCCATCTCCACAAACAGCTGGCTATATAATTTACCAAGAGGTTCCAGGAGGATTAGTAGTACCTGTAGATACCGTTTTTGGAATTGGTTCAACAAGTACGATACTCCCTGCATCTCTTGCACAAAGCAGTTTCGTAACTCTTAATATTGAAGCATTTGCAATTTGCGATCCAAATTCAGGTTGGATATCTACTGTTATTGACCGTGATGCATTTTACAACACTATATTTATTTCAGTAGCAGCTAATTCTTGCGCTGGAACTATAGACATTAACTTGAACAACTATATTAATTGGCCAGATACACCTGACTACGAGTTAGAAGTTGACATTGACAAATCTGGAGCGTTCATAGCAAAAACTTTTAATGATTTTCTTGATAATGCATTACCACCAGGAACAAATACTTCTTTTGAATACGATGTATCCACGCTGACAGGAGATACTGTTTGCGTTCGCTTTAAGGCTATCAACCCTATAACTGGAGAAGAATCCTTTTCAAATCAAGTATGCTTACCACTTAACGCCGTAAGCTCTATTGGATTTAATGCATGGAGAACTGCTACTGTAGATACCGCAGACTTCGTAAGCCTTGAATGGTATTTAGACAATAGCGCCAATTTAAGCAGAGTAGTAGTGCAACGTAGCACTAATGGAACCGACTTCTCTCCCATTGATACCATACCGCTAGCTAGTGTTATCAACTTGAACGACCTTGAGGACTTAACAGCTATGCCACAGCAGTTCTCTTACTACTATCGCGTGATAGCAAATGACAGTTGTGGTTCAAATTCTTCTAGTGGAGTTGCTAGAACTATTTTACTTATTGGGGAAGAGGTTGATGGTATAAACGAGTTAAGTTGGAACGAATTTATTATGCCTAATGCGGTAGTAAACTCATACACAGTTTATCGTCAAGAAGGTTTTAATCGCGTAGCATTGGCAACACTTCCATCAACAGATAGAACTTATAGTGACCCAATTAGTGCAGAAGTATCAGACGATGGTCGGTTTTGCTACTTTGTAGAAGCAGAATACCGCCTTACACTGAGCAATAATGGAAGCATTTCAGATGATCTAACTTCGCTCTCCAATCAACTTTGTATTGAATTACCTCCTGTAGTCTATATACCGAATGCATTTGTGCCATCTGGGGTAAATCAATTCTTTAAGCCTGTATTATTGTTCCGAGAGCTTCGAAACTATGATTTCAGAATATTTGATAGATGGGGCAAGGAACTATTTGCAACTACCAATCAAATAGCCGGATGGGACGGTACAAATAATGGCGAGGCTATGCCAATGGGTGGATATACCTATTTGCTTCGCTTAGAAACGCTAACGGGCGACCGATTAGAAGAGCGGGGAGTTGTATTCCTTGTTAGATGATCATCTAGCCAAAACCATCTTCGCTTTCTGATCTTGTTACCTTATCTTTGCCCAAAGTTTGACGTATGAACCTATTGGAGGCAAAATTAGCTGGTGAAGGCCTTACTTTCGATGATGTACTCCTTCTGCCAGCCTACTCAGAAATTCTACCGCGAGAGGTAGATATTTCCACGCAATTAACTAGAAATATCAGAATAAATGTACCATTGGTTTCGGCCGCTATGGACACCGTTACTGAATTTAGCTTAGCCATAGCAATTGCTAGGGAAGGTGGTTTAGGTTTTATTCATAAGAACATGACCATAGCCCAACAAGCGGCGCAGGTTAGAAAAGTGAAGCGTTCAGAGAGTGGTTTAATCACCGACCCTATCACCTTACACAAAGACGCGAAAGTAAGTCAGGCATTAGCAATAATGCGCGAAAACAAAATCGGCGGTATACCTATTGTTGATGAAACAGGAAACCTTGTTGGCATACTCACCAATAGAGACTTAAGATTTGAGGGGAACGAGAGCAGGCAGGTGTCGGAAGTGATGACTATAAATGGTCTTATTACAGCACCTAAAGGGACAAGCTTAAAGCAAGCTGAACAGATACTTCGTGAACATCGCATTGAGAAGTTACCTGTTGTAGACGGGGATAAACTGATAGGTCTAATAACCTATAGAGACATCATCAAAGTACAAAGCCATCCACACGCAAGTAAAGACCCTCACGGAAGACTTATGGTAGGTGCTGCTGTCGGTGTTACTACCGATACATTAGAGCGTATTGATGCTCTGGTAAAAGTAGGAGCTGACGTTGTAGCTATTGATACTGCACATGGCCACTCACGAGGTGTGCTTGAAATGATAAAAAAAGTAAAACTCACCTATCCTAGTCTAGATATAATAGGAGGAAATGTAGCTACCAAAGAAGGAGCAAAAGCACTTGCTGACGCTGGTGCAGATGCAGTAAAAGTTGGGGTTGGACCAGGGTCAATTTGTACTACAAGGGTAGTTACCGGTATAGGTGTGCCACAACTTACTGCTGTAAATGAGGCTGCCTCAGGACTTACAGGTTCTGGAGTACCAGTTATAGCCGATGGAGGTATAAGATACACCGGAGATATACCAAAAGCGATAGCAGGTGGAGCAGATTCCGTTATGGCAGGTTCATTATTCGCTGGAGTTGAAGAATCGCCAGGTGAAACAATGATATACGAAGGACGAAAATTCAAAACCTATCGTGGAATGGGTTCAATTGAAGCCATGGAACAAGGATCGAAAGACCGCTACTTCCAAGATGTGGAAGATGATATTAAAAAACTAGTGCCAGAAGGTATAGTTGGCAGAGTACCCTACAAAGGGAAACTATCAGAAGTTATGTACCAGTATGTTGGTGGACTAAGAGCAGGAATGGGATATTGCGGAGCACCTGATATTAAAACCATGCAAAAAGCACGTTTTGTAAGAATGACCTCGGCAGGAATTCACGAAAGCCACCCTCATGATGTATCTATCATTCGTGAGTCGCCTAATTATAGTAGAAAGTAGAGATATGGACAACCTAATAGCAGAAATTGAAGCGGTAAAGAAAGAAGCGGTAGAAACTACCCTTACCACTATAGAGGAGAAAGAGAGTTACCGTATTATCTTTCTTGGAAGTAAAGGAAAAATGAAAAGCCTTTTTGGCTTGATGAAAGATGTTCCAGGCGATAAAAAAAAAGAATTTGGTCAACTTCTAAATGAAGTAAAACAGTTTCTAGAAGCAAGAATGAAAACCGTTGATAGTTCTGAAACTGGAACTACGAATATCCCTTTAGCGCTAGACATGACCAGACCGGGAGCCCCACTACCCCTGGGAGCTAGACATCCTGTTGCACTTGTTAAACATGAGATATCAGAGATATTTGCTCGCATAGGTTTTACGGTAGCTGAAGGGCCTGAAATAGAAGATGATTGGCACAATTTCTCTGCTCTAAACTTTCCTGCAGACCATCCGGCGCGGGATATGCAAGACACTTATTTCGTTCAAAATGACCCAGACATTCTCTTACGAACCCATACCTCCTCTGTACAGGTTCGTGAAATGGTATCTGGTAAGCCTCCTATCCGCATGATAATGCCAGGTCGAGTTTATAGAAATGAGACCATATCTGCCCGCTCACATTGCTTCTTCCATCAGATAGAAGGACTATACATTGATAAAGACGTTTCCTTTGCAGACCTAAAACAAACTCTGCTATATTTTGCCGAAGAGTTCTTTGGAAAAGGAACTGACATACGC
>CAYGTK010000042.1:0-23359 GCA_964352775.1 uncultured Chitinophagaceae bacterium | reverse complement strand
CTCGTATTTTATCCAGATAAAAGCCTTGTCAGAAATATTGGTTGGGATGGCACGGGCATGCATTGTGGTGATGAGAACCCCTATGAAGATGATGGTTGGGATATTGATTATCAAATAAGTAACTACCCAGATAAAGTGGAACTTAACGAGAAATACTTCAAGCCATTTAAACAGTATTTGATAGACCGCCACAACCCCTCACTATACACAAGAGTGACCAATAAGTTGAAAAGACTTGTGCAGAGAACTTAATATAACTACGACTTTTGACTAATTCCTTTCAACACTAAACCACTTTATGAAATTACTAAACCTTGGTTGCGGCCGATCTTACCATAAAGATTGGGTTAATGTAGATATGGCATCTACAGGGGAAGGGGTGATAGCTCATAATTTACTAAAAGGAGTCCCTTTTCCTGATAATACGTACGACGCAGTATACCATTCACATGTATTAGAGCACTTTAGTAAAAAGGGTGGGTTTGACTTTATTAGCGAATGTTATAGAGTATTAAAGCCAAGTGGAGTTCTCCGTGTAGCTGTCCCAGACCTTGGGGGTATAGTAGATGCATACCTACAAAATAAAAAGGCTGCCTTAAGTGGTGATACCGATGCAGCTAATAATTACGACTGGATGATGTTAGAGTTGCTTGATCAAACAGTACGTGAGCAGCCGCAAGGCGAAATGGGGGAGTATTTAAAGCACCCAAAGTTAGCAGGTGAGCAGTTTATCATGAAGCGCTTAGGTAAAGAGGCACTTGGTATTAGAGAGCAATATTTGAATGCAAAAACCCCTGAACCATCAGTGTTGAGTAATATTAAGCAAGTGATCCACCCAAGAGTGATCAAGAAATTGCTACTCAAATTACTACTTGGTACTAGTGGTTATGAAAAACTAGAATTGGGGACTTTCCGAAAAGGAGGGGAGCTCCATCTTTGGATGTATGATGAGTATAGCCTTAAGCGCTTGTTCGAGCAAATAGGGTTTAAAGACGTACGTGTTTGTACTGCTATAGAAAGTCGTATCGATAAATGGGAAACCTATGGACTTGATGCTTCTAATGGAACAGTTCATAAACCCGACTCGTTATTTATGGAGGGTGTGAAATGAAGGTAGTTCACCTTTCAACCTATCCTACTGGAGGTGCTGCCAAAGCAGCCTTTCGTCTTCATTGTGCTTTGTTAGAAAATAATGTAGATAGCTATTTTCTATCCACCTCTACCGGGATGCTTCAGAATAAAGCTGATAGTGTAGTTGCCTATGATTCGATTGATGGGAAGGGTGCTTTAGGTTATGTAAAGCAAAAAGTAAAAGAGCGAATGTTCTTTTCTAAAACAAATGCAATACAAAGTATTCATTCTAAAGACCATGAACTATTCACATTAACGTCATCGCCTTACGAGTTGAAAGACCACCCTTTAGTACAAGATGCGGATATTATTAATTTACATTGGGTAGCAAACTTCGTTAACATCAGTAGCTTCTTCACCATAAAAAATAAGAATCTAGTATGGACCATGCACGATATGAATCCCTTTACGGGTGGGTGCCACTATTCTGATGGTTGTGATCTTTACAAGAAAACTTGCGCCTCATGTCCACAATTAGTTGATGTAAACAAGAAGAAATTTGCTTCTAGACAACATAGCCAAAAATTAGCCGCACTTGACCAGCTAAGTAAGAATGGCTCAAATTTGAAAATAGTAGGCCCATCTAAATGGTTGATGGAGTCATCAATGTCAAGCTCAGTATTCAAGGATCTAGAACATAGGAATATCCATTACAGTCTTGACCTAGACGTTTTTCGGCAATACGATAAAAGTGCAGTTAAGAAGATGTTGGGTTTCAGTAATAATAAGAAGGTCTTACTTTTTGTAGCTGAGAATCTTAGTATTAAGCGGAAAGGGTTTGGTATGCTAGTTGAGGCATTGAAAAACTTAAACCATCATGAAGTGCAATTGGTAAGTATCGGGTCTAAAGCACCTAAGTTATCAGGGTTTGATCACAAACATATGGGGATGTTAACTGATGAGCAGCTAATGGCTTTAGCTTATGCCGCTGCCGATGCTTTCATTATTCCATCAAGAGAAGATAATCTTCCGAATACAATGCTAGAATCATTGAGCTGCGGAACACCTGTGATCGGGTTTGATATTGGGGGGGTAGGTAATATAGTAAAGCATAAGCATAATGGTGTTTTGTGTTCTGAAGTATCTTCGGTTAGTTTAGAAAAGGGTATAGCATTATTTCTTGAGGGTAGCATTCAGTTCAATAATGAAATGATAGCTAAAGAAAGTGCTAGTATGTTTGCAAATAGTAGGCAAGCATCTGAATATCTCGATCTTTATAGAAGTTTTCAGAGTTGAAATGTCCAAGGTTTGAAAGAAATAAAAAGTAGTGAGTAAAGAGCCTCTTTTTTCTATAGTGATACCCACTTACAACAGGGCACATATAATACTTAATACATTGAGCTATGTATTTGCTCAGACTTATACCAATTATGAGGTTATTGTGGTTGATAATAAGTCGACTGATAATATTGTAGAAGTGCTCGAGCCTTTGGTGGCTTCAGGGAAGGTGAAATTCATTCAGCACGATAAGAACTATGAACGCTCAAAGTCAAGAAACACAGGTATGATAAATGCCAAGGGTGATGTGCTGAGTCTTCTTGATTCGGATGATATTATCTATCCGGCATTTTTGGAAGATGCTGCAAAATTCATTTACGAGAATCCTAGCTGTCATTTTTTTCATAACCGACACGCTTTGGTAGATGAGGATGGTAAGGAGGTTTATCGTTTTGATTTCCCAACACTCAGTTCCGATCCAGAACATCTCGTTTACGGTAATTATCTCTCTTGCAATGGTGTGTTCATCTCTAAAGAGGTGTATAGTAAATTCAGGTATGATGAGGAGCCGACATTGATAGGTTCAGAGGATTATGATTTTTGGCTACGCATAGGTGCTAAGTATCCGTCTGGAAGAATAGATAAGTATAATAGCGCAATGGTACAGCACTCTGGTCGCAGTATTTCAGGGGTTAAGCCAGAGGAAATGCTACTCCAAAAAGACTATGTAATAAATAAGCTGAAAGGTGATGGAGAATGTAATAAAGCATTCCAACCTTATTTTCACAAATTAGAGGCTTCGTTCTTGATATATACAGCAGTACTTTGCAATTTATCTAATAGGCACAATGAGTCATTCAAGTACCTATTAGCAGCTACAAAACAAGATCCAATACGCACATTTACTAGGCGATGGATAGGTGCTTTCGTTAATGGTTTACTTCGTCGATAGCTTAACCCCTTCTTACTAAAGCCCTTTAGATGTGTTATTGTTCTGAAAAGCATATTTTTGAGACAAATTAATTGTCATGAAAGTACTCTTACTAGCGGGTGGATTTGGTACTCGCTTAAGTGAAGAAACGGTTACAAAACCAAAGCCCATGGTTGAGGTTGGTGGTAAACCCATCCTTTGGCATATCATGAAGATGTATGCAGCTCATGGGTATAAGGAATTTGTTGTGCTATTAGGTTACAAAGGGGCATATATCAAAGAATATTTTGCCGATTATTACTTACAAGAAAGTGACATAACTGTAGACTTAGCTACTAATGAGACCACCTATCATAATACCGAAAGTGAAGATTGGAAAGTGACTTTAGTGGATACCGGACTACATACAATGACTGGTGGAAGAGTGAAACGTGCCGCGAAGTACATTAACGGAGAGCCATTTATGCTTACCTATGGAGATGGTGTTAGCGATGTTAATATTACAGAGTTGGTAAAGTTTCATAAGGCACATGGTAAGCTTGCCACAATGACCTCGGTATTGCCAGAAGGTAGATTCGGCATGTTAGATATAGATGACTCTAATGCCATTACCAGTTTTAAAGAGAAACCTAAAAGTGAAACAGGCTTTATTAACGGTGGCTTCTTTGTATGTCAGCCCGAAGTATTAGATCATATTGAGGATGACACCACTATTTTTGAAAGAAAACCATTAGAGCGATTAGCAGCCGATAAACAACTACTTGCATATAAACACTCTGGCTTTTGGCAATGTATGGATAGCTTGAAAGACAAAATGAACTTAGAAGATGAGTGGGCTTCAGGTGCCAAATGGAAAATTTGGTAGCTTTTTTATATTTAAAACCAGTGTTGTAAATGCTATCCGTATTAGTACTTAGGTTAAAGTGTCTACTTGTTCAAAAGTTTGAAAAAGACTAACTTTCTAGCTTTCTGCATTAAAAACAGCAGTACTTGAAGCACCTCTACGCTTGAAAATTATCAAAAACCAATAATATAAAGGTGAGAAAATTAATATCTGTAGCTAAGCTGTCAGTAACTATCCTATTGGCCTTTTTATACTCTAGTATCCAAGCGCAAACTTGGACTTCTGCAACACCAGGAAATTGGAGTACAGGTTCTAACTGGTCTGGAGGTGTTGTACCAGCACTTGGAGCAACTGTTACATTTGATGGGACTGGAAACGGTAATTGTAATATCGATGTTCCTGTAAATATTGACAGATTGCTTATTAATGGCTATGCAGGCACTATCACTCAAGGTGCTGGTAACCCAATTAATTTGGGAACGTTCAATGGAGGTACAGGGCTTACTAATCTTGATGGTGAGTTTAATCAAACAACAGGAACCTTTGTTGGTGGCGATGAAAATATCGTCGTTTCAGGTCCAGTACAAATACTTGGTGGTAATTTCACCAGCACTCAAGACACACTATTTGCATGGCAGGATTATTCTGTTCAGATAGGTGCAAACTTTGTTCACAATGGTGGCACAGTGAGTTGGTCTACAGAAAGTGCTTCTAGCAACACTATTAACATTTCGGGTAACCACTCTCTACATAATTTACACTTATACCCTACTGGAAATGGTAATACAGCAGCTGTTTTAGCACTGGGCACCAATATTATTGTAGAAAATGATGTTGCTCGTACTATAGTAGATAATAGCTTTGTTTATCGATGCAATGGGGGTGTTCTTCAAATTCAAGGGGATTGTTACCCAAGTACTAGTGGTATAAGAGGCGATGCTATTTCAGCTACAATTTTTGAATTCATTGGTAACTCGACCACTAACCGACAAGAGATATTTGGTACACTTGTAAGCTCATATCTTCCGAATGTGGAGATAACAGTACCAGCAACAGACTCTCTAATAATAAGCAACACAATACTTGTAGAAGGTAATTGGACCTACAACTCAGGTAGAGTTGCAGGAGCACCTGGTAAAGTGGTTTTTATTCGTGGCAAGATCATTACTGGTAGTAATGTGTATCCAAATTCATTAGATTTTGAATTTAGGTCCTTTAATAATTCCACTGCTGCGTATACATTTCCGCTAGGTACAGTACATACTATTCAAGGAACAACTAGTACTGGTCCTGCTATTGGAGAGACTGACTTTTTTGGAGATGGAGAACTACACATTAGAGGAGACTTTTTCATTGGAGATGATAGGTCAGCTAGCCCTCCTGTTGGAGGAGATTTGGATATGTACATTGATGGAACTGCTAATCAGATAATGGATGGAAATACCTCCCGTCTTTCAGGGTTGTTGCCTAATTTGATAATCGATAAGCCTTCTGGAATACTTACCATAAGAGACACTATTTCAGTTGGGGGTGATTTCACCTATATTAGGGGTAGTTATGACAATACTACATTTAACTCAGCCTTTGCTTTTCACAATGATAACTTATCAATTGATGCACAAGGTACTTTTGGTGATTTCGTTTTCAATAATGTTTTTATTGAGGATGTAAAATCTTACCGAACTCTAAACGGGCGGATGAGAGTAGGTTCGCCTACAGCTGGAGCACTACGTATGCAATTAGGTATAATAGACCTTAATTCTAACGAGCTTATAATTCAGAATCCTAACCCTCTCGCTTTAACACGTGATTCACAAGGCTTTATAGTAAGTGAAACGGTGCCTGCAAGTGGATATGGAACAGTGCAATGGAATATTGATAATTCTGCTACGGGAAATTATAACATTCCTTTTGGCCGAATTATAACCTTTGCTAGTAAAACGTTTGATTACATTCCTTTCGATTTTAGTATCACAGCTGCGGGTACTCCTACAGGTACAGGTTCGATATCAGTTGCAACATATAGAACTGACTGGGTGCCTGTGCCTAATAACAGACCGTTCCCAACAGGTGTAACTAATATCAACAACCCTTTTAGCCTAGATAATTATTGTAAAGAATCGGATAGGTTTTGGGTGCTTGGTTCAGCTAATTACTCTACTCAACCTACAGTTACTATAAGTGCCATTTACTTAGATGATGAGACCATACTACCAAGTAATTGTATAGATGAACCTCAGCTTCAGGCACATTTCTATAATACTGGTACAAATGCTTGGGGGAATGCTATTGGATCTGTAAATACGGCAACTAACATTGTAACTATACCAGGTGTGAATTCGTTTTCGCCAATGACAGTGTACGACCCACAAGTACCTGATCTTGCATTTGAGCCTTCAGATACAACAGTATGTGTTGGTGATACCATTACTTGGTCATATTTAACGCCAACTACCCCTTCCTCATTTGCTTGGGTACTTCCAGGATCTACTCCGCTTACTGCATTAAATATTCAGGATCCGATAGTTATATACAACACTCCAGGTACGTACGATGCTACACTAACTGCTGATTTTTCTGGTAACATAGTATCAACCACTCAAACAGCGAAAGTGACTGTCTTGTCTAATCCAGTAGCTACAGGTGCCGTTACCGATGTAGCTTGTAATGGGGAATCTACAGGAGCTATTGATGTAAGTGTAACAGGAGCTACATCTCCAACATATAATTGGAATAATACTGCAGTAACTCAAGATATCTCTGGTATACCTGCAGGAGGCTACACGGTAATAGTAACTGAAACCGGTGGCTGTGCTGATACGGTTTCCTTTACAGTTAACCAACCAAGTGCATTAGCTATTGATAGCTTCTTTAACGATGTGGTATGTGCTGGAGGTAATGACGGAGCCGTTTGGGTAGATGTAACTGGTGGAACAGGACTATATACTTATAGTTGGAGCAACTCTGCTTCAGGTGTTGGTGTTGATAGTATATTCGGATTAGGTGGCGGTACGTATTGTGTAACTGTAGAAGATGCTAACGGATGCACAATAATAGCTTGTGAAACAGTAAGTGAGCCATTGGCTCCAGTTGCTATCACCGCAACATTTGCTGACAGCGTAAGCTGTAACGCTGGCAACGATGGAACTGCTACCATTTCAGTAACAGGAGGAACACCAAACTATACATATAGTTGGAGTAGCGGCGGTACACCGAGTGATTCTATTAATACTGGGCTAATGGCAGGCACTTATACGGTAACTGTTTCTGATGCCAATGGTTGTTCAATTACTACTACTGTGACAGTTGGTCAACCACTAGCTTTAACCTCGCCCATTACAATTAATACTGGAATAGATTGTTTTGGTGATGCTACTGGTAGCGTTACTGCAACTGCGGCAGGTGGAAATGGTGGATATACCTACGCATGGAGTGCAGGTAATAACACAAGTTCTGCTACCAATACGGGCTTATTGGCCACAACATATACGGTTACTGTAACAGACCGAAAGGGTTGTTCAGTTACTGATCAAATTACATTCACTAACCCTGCTCAACTTATCGTTACTATTGATAGTGTGCAAAATGCGTCTTGTAATGGCGATAGCGATGGTGCTATTGAACTGGGTGTGTCAGGTGGAACAGGACTATATACTTATAATTGGACCCCAAGCGGGCCAAATGATTCCTTGAACGACAATTTGGCTGCGAACCTTTACAACGTAACGGTATCCGATGCTAATGGATGTACTACTGATACTTTTGCTACAATAACTGAACCTACTGCATTATCTGCAAGCACAGTATCAACGACTAATGTAGCTTGTTTTGGTGTGCTTGATGGAACAGGAACAATTAGCGCAACAGGCGGCACAGGAATATATACTTATAACTGGGGTGCAGGAGTAGGAAATGACCCTACTGCCGCCTTGAATACAGGATTAGGTGCGGGTAATTACATCCCTACCGTAACCGATGCTAATGGCTGTTCAGATACTACTCTAGTAACAATTAATGCCCCTACGGCAACACTATTCGTTGATACATTCAGTACAGATGCAAGCTGTGGAGGTTTGTGTGATGGAGTAGCTTGGGTAACCGTTACTGGAGGAACTACCCCATATACTTATACATGGAGTGCTGGTACACCAACTGCTACTGGAGATTCCATCATTAACCTATGTGCGGGTTCTTACACAGTTACAGTTGCTGATAGCAATGGTTGTTCAGAGATAAGAAGCATGACCGTTAATGAGCCACCTGTATTGATCGTTTCAATTATAGATACACAAGACGTATCGTGTAATGGCGATAGTACTGGTTATGCTGCTGCAAGCAGCACTGGTGGTATAGGTGTGAGAACTTATTTGTGGAGCAATGGTGATGCCGATACCTTGGCAGAGAATATTCCTACTGGAGGTTATTCAGTTATCGTTACTGATATTAATGGCTGTGCTGATACAGCTTCGGTAGTAATTAGCGAGCCGCCAGTACTTAACGTAAACGTTATTCTAAGTACCCCTGTACTCTGTAATGGTGATAGTACAGGTACAGCTGAGGCTGCAGCAACTGGTGGCACACCGGGGTATTCTTTTATATGGAGTACTGGTCAAACAGGGAATCAAGAATTAAGCTTAGCAGCGGGTTCTTTTACAGTAACAGTAACTGATACCCTTGGATGTACAGATACCGCTTCAGTTGTAATAACTGAACCAGTGGCAGTAGTTGCTACTCTTTTATCTTTTTCCAATGTTACTTGTAATGGCGATACTAACGGCACTGCTACTATATCTGTAACTGGAGGAACCGGAGCATATACCTATAATTGGGGTGGCGCTGGGAACAACCCGAATGACTCGGTCGTAATAAACTTAAGTGCTGGAACTTATATAGTAACGGTTACAGACTTTAATTTCTGTTCAGATACAGCGACTGTTACTATTCTGGAGCCAGCTCCAGTAGTAGTTATTATAGTAGACTCTATAGATGTACTTTGTAATGGTGATACAAACGGTCGCGCTGCTGCAATAGCTACAGGAGGTACAGGAGTGCTTACTTATCTTTGGAGTAATGCTGACCCAGATAGCTTGGCAGAAAACCTTGGTGCAGGACTATATACAGTTACTGCTACGGATGTAAATGGTTGTACAGCAACAGCTAGTGTAACTATATCTGAACCTGCTCTATTAACAGCAACTATTACTGATAGCACTGATATTTCTTGCTTTGGTTTTGCTGATGGATCTGCAACGGTAGCAGCTCTAGGAGGAACTCCTGGATATGATTACAGTTGGAGTGCGGGTACTAACCCAAGTACAACTACTGTTACAGACCTTACTGCTGGAGTGGTAATAGTTACAGTAACCGATACGAATAACTGTACTGCCGTAGATAGCGTAACGATAGTAGAACCTACACAACTTACTGCAACTATAATAGATAGTAGCGATGTTCTATGCTTTGGTGACCCAACAGGGTTTGGATTAGTTCAAGCAACTGGTGGAACTCCTGGATATGATTATCAGTGGAATGTGCCTGATACTGATTCATTGGCCGAAAATTTAACCCCAGGTTCGTATTCTGTAACCGTAACTGATACTAACGGTTGTGTCGCAATAGATAGCTTTACGGTTACATCACCTGCTCAATTGCTAGCCGCTATAGATAGTTCATCTGATGTGACTTGTAATGGGTTCTTTGATGGATATGCAAGTATCATAACGGTTGGCGGCAGCGCACCTTACACTTATTTTTGGTTTGGGACGACAATGCCAGCAGATTCATTTGATACAGCACTACCAGCAGGAACATTCCAAATAGTAGTTAGCGATTCTAATAGTTGTACTGATACACTTTCCGTAACAATAGCACAACCTGCTGTACTAACAGTAAGTGTGGTAGATAGCCAAAATGTACTTTGTAATGGTGATACAACTGGTTTTGCTGAAGCACTAGCTACAGGTGGAACTGCCCCATACAATTACCTATGGAGCACTACAGATGCTGATACATTAGCAGAGGATCTTGGTGCAGGAACGTACACAGTTACAGTTACAGATGACAACGGCTGTATAGCTACGGCAAGTGTTACCATAACTGAACCTGCTGTACTTACGGCAGCTATTATCAATAGCAGTGATGCACTTTGTAATGGCGATAGCACAGGAACTGCTGAAGTACAAGCAGCTGGTGGTACACCAGGATATTCTTATGCTTGGAGCTCCTTTGGAGGAAATACTCCATTAGTAAATAACTTACCTGCAGGCACCTATACTGTTACTGTTACGGATACTAACGGATGTGTAGCAAGTGATACTGTAGTTATTGGTGAGCCAGCATTATTAGTTGCCACTCTAGATACATTCAACAATGTAGCTTGTAATGGCGACAGCACAGGCACAGCTACAGTAGTTGCTGTAGGTGGTACTGTAGCACTAGATTATTCTTACGATTGGGGTGCTGGTAACGGACTTAGTCCTACTGCAGCAGCAAATACTGGGCTGCCAGCAGGAACTTATTTAGTTACTGTTACGGATGACAATGGTTGTTCTGATACTGCATCGGTTGTAATTACAGAGCCTTCTCTTTTACTAGTAAATATTGTCGATAGCCTTGATGTGCTTTGTAATGGCGATACTACTGGACGAACAGCTGCAACAGCATCTGGAGGTACAGGACCTTATGCTTATGCATGGAGTAATGGTGATGCTGATAGTTTAGCACAAAATGTAGGCGCTGGAGCATATACTGTAACTGTTACTGATGCCAATGGTTGTACTACAACTGTTTCGGTAACTATCAACCAGCCACCAGTTCTTATTGCTACTGTAACTGATAGCACGAACATTACTTGTTTCGGATTTGACGACGGAACAGCCACCGCGATGGGTATGGGTGGAACACCACCATATACTTACTTATGGAGTGGTGGTACTGATTCAACTACTGCATCAGTAATTGATCTAGCTGCGGGAACGTACACTGTAACTGTTACTGATAGCAATGGATGTACGGCTACAGATAGCGTTACTATAATTGAACCTTCTTTACTCACTGCTACCATAATTGATAGTAGTGATGTGTTGTGTTTTGGAGACCCTACGGGATTTGCATTAGTGCAAGCTGGTGGTGGAACACCTGGTTATACTTACGACTGGACAAATGGAGATACTACTGCTTTAGCAGATAGTTTAACACCAGGTATATATGTAGTACTAGTTAGCGATACTAATGGTTGTACTGCTACTGATACTATAGCGATAACCTCACCTCCTGAACTGATAGCAACGGTAGATACTATTACGGATGCTAGCTGTTTCGGATTTGCAGATGGCGAAGCTTGTATATCAGTACTAGGTGGAGCACCTGCTTATACTTTCGATTGGAACGGTGCTGGTAATACCCCAACTGATTCATGTAACTCAGGACTTGCTGCAGGTACATATGTTGTACTAGTGGCAGACTCAAACGGATGTACTGATACAGTTTCAGTTGTTATTGCTGAACCTATTTTATTACAAGTAGCAGTTATTGATAGCCAGAATGTATTATGTTTCGGCGAGGCTAATGGCTATGCTATTGGAGAAGCCACTGGAGGAACGCCAGGTTACTCTTATGTTTGGAGTAATGGTTTCCAAGCAGACTCTATTGGTGGTCTAGTGGCTAATACTTATACCGTTACAGTTACTGATACTAATGGCTGTGTAGCGGTTGATAGTGTGAATATTATAGAGCCGCCGCTATTGACAGCTACTATTACAGATAGCACGAACATCAGTTGTTTCGGCTTAAGCGATGGAAGCTTAACAGTTACCGCTGCAGGTGGAGCAGGGGTATATACTTACGAATGGAGCTTGAATCCACTTATCGACTCCACAATAATCAACTTGCCTGCGGGTACTTATACCGTTACAGTAACTGATACTAACGGTTGTGTAGCGATAGATTCGGCAAGTATTGTTGAACCTCCGCAGTTATTCTCAACTATTACGGATAGTGTGGATGTGCTTTGCTTTGGTGATAGTACGGGTAGTGCAACTGTATTAGCTACGGGTGGAACTCCTGGATATGCTTATGCTTGGAATGATGCAGCAAATTCGACTACGCCAACAGTAACGGGTATTCCAGCAGGTACGTTCTCAGTAGTTGTCACCGATACTACGGGTTGTGTTGATACAGCCTTTGTAAATATTGACCAACCTACAGAGCTTATAGCTACCATTGTTGACAGTGTAGATATTGGATGTTTCGGAGATAGCACAGGTCGTGTTGCTGTAGTGGCAACTGGTGGTACTACACCTTATGATTATGTATGGAACTTTAATGCAGTAATTGACAGCTTTATAAATGGGGTGCCTGCTGGCACTTACGTTGTTCAGGTAACTGATAGTAATTTCTGTAGTACAACAGCTACTATCATTATAACTCAGCCTGCTCAATTGGTAGCCACAGTTACTGATAGTGCTGATATTAGTTGTTTTGGTGAAATAGATGGTACAGCAACTGTAGCACCTACGGGCGGAACAGCTCCATATGCCTTTAACTGGGGCGCTGGTTTAACACCCACTGCTGCTACTAACAGTGGTTTAGCTCAAGGTACTTATGTGGTTACGGTTACAGATACAAATGGATGTACGGCCTTTGATAGTGTTACTATTTTGGAACCTGCTGAATTGATCTTGAACGTAGTAGATAGTACAGATGTACTTTGTTTTGGTGAAAGTAACGGTAGTGCAGAAGCATTAGCAACTGGTGGAACAGGCGCTTATACTTATAACTGGGTTGGCGGTCCTAATACGGCTCTTAATGCCGGTATACCTGCTAATACCTATGTAGTTATAGTTCAAGACACCAATATGTGTGCTGATACTGCGTCAGTTACTATTTTAGAACCACCTCTATTAGCGTCTACTATTACTGACTCTACTAACGTAAGTTGCTTTGGTGGAAATGATGGTACTGCGCAAGTGACAGCTACAGGTGGGGCTGGTACTTATAGCTACTTGTGGAACGATGCAGCAGCTACTACAATTCCAGACGTAAGTGCATTGTTAGCTGGTACGTATACAGTTACAGTAACCGATTCAAATAACTGTACTACCACTTCTACTATCACGATCACTCAGCCATTGGAATTACTATTGACCACATCAGTTGATTCTAATGCAAGTTGTATAGCTGGTTCTCTTGATGGAGGATTAACAGTTGGCGTGTCTGGCGGTACAAGTCCATTCGATTACGTTTGGTCAAATACGCAGAACACTTTAGGTAGCCCACTTACCACAAATAGTGTTGGTGGCTATGGAGTGGGGACACACTTTGTAACCGTTACTGATGCTAATGGATGTATTACCATTGATACAGCAACAGTAGTTAACCGTGAGGGGCCTACTGTATCGAATGTTACTACAACTACTGCATTTTGTAATGACCCTACTGGAACAATAGATATTACCGCTTCTACTCCAGACCCAGGGTTGACCTATGTATGGACAGATGGACTAGTTGGTGAAGATCCTGTGAATGTAGCCTCGGGTACTTATATGGTTACTGTAACGGACGCTGCAGGTTGTGATACTTCTTTCACAGTAGTAGTTCCTGAAGCTGGCCAACCATCGATTGATTCATTAGATATTAAGAATGCTTTCTGTGATCGAGAGGATGGTCGAATTGAAGTGAACATAAGTAGTGGTACACTACCGTATACTTACTTATGGAGCCATGATAGCTTATTGAATGACCCTACAGCATTCGGTCTAATACCTGGAGTGTATAACGTTACCGTTATAGATGCCTTTGGTTGCGATTCAGTTGTGAGCAATATCAATATTGACGATATTCCTGCTCCTGTACTCGAACCTAATGCTGATTCCATACAATATATTTACCGAGGCCAGGAGATCGAGTTGAGTGTGACCTTGATAAGTAGTCCGAATGGAGTTGATATAGAATGGGATCCGTTCGAGAGTATCATCGGTTGTTCTATCTGTGATACTGTATTGGCTGCCCCAGATGAAACTACTACTTATCTCACTATAGCTATAGATACGCTTACTTTATGTAGCGATACAGCATTTACTATCGTAGCTGTTAAAGATGATAACAACATTTTCATTCCTAACGCGATCACTCCTAATGGAGATGGATTTAATGATACTTGGGTTATCCGTGAATTAGAAATATTCCCAGATAATGAGTTGGTAATAGTAAGTAGATGGGGTGAGGAAGTATTCCGAGCTAAATCATACGCCAATGATTGGGATGGCACAAATCAGAATAATGGTAAAGAGCTACCAGAGGGTACTTACTACTACATTTTGAAACTGAATGATATTGATGAAGCGGTTACAGGACCGGTAACTATAGTTAAATAAACATCATGAAAAGAGTAATTCTATCAGCGGCGGTTTTATTGATGTTGGTGCTACCAAGTGTAGCTCAACAGTTGCCAATATTTAGTTTATACCGCGATAATAGTTTCGTGGTTAACCCTGCTATTGCGGGTTCAAGTGATCATGCGATAGCATCGGTTACCTTCCGTCAACAATGGGTAAAGGTAGACCAAGCGCCACGAACGTTCAGCGCGAACTTCCAAATGCCGGCACATCGCCGAACTTTGGGCGTTGGTGGGCAAATAATACATGACCGTACTGGGCCAACCTCATTTACAGGTGCAACAGTATCTTATGCCTATCATTTATCGTTTGCTAAGATCAATCCATTTAAGTGGCCACTTTGGTTGCGAAAGAGTACATTCTCTTTTGGATTATCTGCTTCGGTGTTTCAATATAGCTTAAGAACAAGCGAATTAGAATTAGACCAAGCAAATGATCCATCTATTGCATCAGCAGATCAATCGATCATTCGCCCTAATGCAGGAATAGGCTTGTACTACTATTTCGATAACTTCTATATTGGCTATTCTTCTCCTCAGATCATTCCTTTCAATTTAGGGTTTGAAGGTGTGGATGGTGATGGTTCTATAAAGCGTAAAGCTCACCATTATACCGTAGTAGGAGGAACCATTCCATTTTATTACGATAAGTTGTTCTTAGAACCAATGCTTTGGTTCAAAGCGGTTAATGGGGCTCCCTTCCAAATAGATGGTCAATTACGTTTCCGTTATAAAGATCAATTTTGGGTAGGCGCGGGTTATCGTACATCGAAAACTATAATCATAGAGCTAGGAGTGAAGATCCAGAAGACCTTCCAAATAGGTTATGCCTTTGATCAAGGTGCTGGCGACCTAGCAAATCCATTAGGCACATCGCATGAATTTATCCTTTCTTACCACTTTAAAGAGAAAAAGCGCTGGTAATAGTTTCGCTTTATCGCGGCGAATAAGCACTTTTGCCAGACTTAAGCCTTAAGCTATGTGTGGCATAACTGGTTTTTTTACCAGAAATAATCCTATATCTGAACAAGATTTGCGGTCGATGACCGATGCGCTAGCTCATAGAGGGCCGGATGCAAGTGGCTATTACACCCAGGACAAGGTTGGCTTAGGTCACCGCAGGTTAAGTGTTATTGACCTCAGTACAGCTTCAGATCAGCCGATGTACTCCAGTTGTGGTAGATATGTTATTGCCTTTAATGGCGAAGTCTACAATTTTAAAGAAATAGCAGAAGAGCTTAACATTCCCTTAAAAACCACGGGTGATACCGAGGTTGTTATAGAGGCATTTGCTAAGTGGGGGCCAGATATGGTCAATAAGCTTAACGGCATGTTCGCTATGGCAATCTATGACCAAGAAAAAGAAGAGCTTTTTGTATTTAGAGATAGAATGGGAATAAAGCCCATCTACTATTATTGGAATGATGGTCAGTTCCTATTTGCTTCAGAATTGAAAGCTCTATTGACGATGGACTCCATTAAAGGAAATCTAGAAATTGATAAGGAAGCACTCAGCCATTATCTCTATTTAGGTTATGTACCTGAGCCTTGGTCTATCTATAGATCGATCAAGAAATTTCCTGCTGCTAGCTGGTTGAAAGTAAATGCAGATGAATTTTCCCTTCAACCCTATTGGTCATTAGAAGAACAGATAACAGAGCAGGTATGGTCCGACGAAAATGAGGCCAAAGCAGAATTGAAGCGACAGCTAGAAAAGTCAGTAGAATATCGACTAATGGCCGATGTGCCGTTCGGCACTTTTTTAAGTGGAGGTATAGATTCTAGTTTGGTAACCGCTGCAGCTCAGGCAGTTAGCAGTAAGCCTATTAATACATTCAGCATCGGTTTTACAGATGCTGGGTTTAATGAGGCAGAACATGCTAAAAAGGTAGCGAACCATCTAGGTACTAAGCATCATGAATTCTATGTAGGTTATAACGAGGCTTTGGAGTTATTCGATGATATATTGGATGTGTATGATGAACCCTTCGCAGATTCGTCTTCTGTGCCTACCATGCTAGTCTCAAAGCTGGCCCGTGAACATGTTACTATGACATTAAGTGGTGATGGTGGCGACGAATCCTTTCTAGGTTATGGGTCATACGTTTGGGCTGATCGTCTGAGTAATCCTCTAGTGAAGCTGGGCCGGAAGCCAATTGCCAAAATATTGTCGCAGCTTCCTCCCAAATATGAGCGGGCAAGTCATTTATTCCAATATCCCAATAGCAAACGGAAGAAATCTCACATATTCTCACAAGAGCAATACTACTTTACGGAGGAAGAACTGGATGGATTGGTTAAACCAGACTTTAAACATGAGATCACTTTTGATGAATCATTTGAAGGATTAGCTCGTGATCTGTCTCCAATGGAAGAGCAGGCTCTGTTCGATATGAAGTTCTATTTGAAAGATGACCTGTTGGTAAAAGTAGATAGGGCAAGCATGCGTTATTCGTTAGAAAATAGAGTGCCTTTACTAGACCATAACTTGGTAAGCTTTGCCTTAAATGTTGATGCATCACTAAAAATGAAAGGCAAAAGCGCTAAGCATCTATTGAAGGAGGTATTGTATGACTATGTGCCCAAAAAATACTTTGACCGGCCGAAGTGGGGATTTGGTATGCCAATAGGTAACTGGCTTAATAAAGAGCTCAAGTACTTAGTTGACGAATACTTAAGCAGTGAAGTCATTAAAAAAGCTGGCCTGGTTAAAGAAGCCCCTGTAAGAGAACTGCTTAAAGGCTTTTCTTCGGGTAAATACTATCTTTACAACCGCATTTGGCTACTGATATTGCTGCACAAATGGTACTTAAAGCAGTTCGACTGATATGACAAATATTCTAGTTACAGGTTGTGCGGGATTCATTGGGTCTCACCTATGTGAACGTCTCCTTTCGAAAGGACATACGGTAACTGGTATAGATAATTTCGATGATTTTTACCATAGAAGTATCAAGGAACGTAACGTTTCGGCTTCTTTAAAGGAGGATAACTTTATTTTTATTGAAGGCGATCTATCGGATAGCTCAACATATCAAAAGATTGCTAGCAAACCTGATGTTATAGTTCACTTAGCAGCAAAAGCAGGTGTGCTACCATCTTTAAAAGACCCTCAAGGTTATATTCAGAGCAACATAATAGCTACGCAGCTATTACTGGAATATATGCGAGAGAACGATCTGAAAAAATTGATATTCACTTCTTCTTCTTCCGTTTATGGCAACAATAAGAGTATTCCTTTCAAAGAATCTGACGCGGTAGACCATCCAATTTCTCCTTATGCTTTTACTAAAAAATCGGGAGAATTACTGACGCACAATTATCATCATTTGTATGATATAGATGTGCTGAATTTGCGCTTATTCACAGTTTACGGCCCTCGTCAGAGACCTGATCTAGCAATTCATAAGTTCGTTAAGTTGATCGGTAGTGGCCAAGGAATTAAGATGTATGGCGATGGGAGCACAGCACGCGATTATACTTTTGTTCAAGACACCGTTTCTGGTTTTGAAAAGGCTATTGATTACATCCAAGGGAATACGGGTGTATACGAAGTACTGAATCTTGGTAATAACAATCCTGTGAAGCTTTCTGAACTGATAGATACCATCTATTCGGTTATGGGGCAGGAAAAGAAGGTAGAGCAGCTGCCTATGCAGCCTGGTGATGTTGATATTACCTACGCCTCTATAGAAAAAGCTAAGCAGCTACTTGGTTACCAACCCACCACTAGTATTAAAGAAGGTGTGGCAAGTTTTATAACTTGGTACAATGCGCAAAAGCATTAAAGTACTTTACTTATCGTACGACGGGTTGACCGACTCACTTGGTCGGTCACAAATACTTAGCTATCAAACTAAGTTGGCTGAAAAGGGGTGCGATATTACCATCGTCAGTTTTGATAAACCAGATGTATATGAAAACGAACGTGCTGGTATTCAGCAGATGGTGGATGAAGCTGGAATAAAATGGGTGAGCTTACCTTATACCAAAAGTCCTCCGGTAGTTTCTACTATAAAAGATATAAGAGCAGGGTGGAAGGCAATAAAACAGGTGCAAAAAGAAAAAAACTTTGATATAGTACATTGCCGTGGCTATATCACCGCAATTCTAGGTCTACGTTGTCAAAAGCACTTCGGTACTAAATTTCTATTCGATATGCGCGGTTGGTGGGCCGATGAGAAGAGGGAAAGTGGTTTGTGGAATTCACCACTATTTTTACCTGTCTATCGCTATTTTAAACACTTAGAGAAAAGGTACTTTGTTGAATCCGACCTTTCTATTTCCTTAACAGAAGTTGGAAAGCGTGAAATAGTTAAACTAGGCTATAAGGAAGCAGATAAGATAGGTATGATACCTACTTGTGTGGATTTTGACAGGTTCACGAAGTTTTCAGCTGCCAAGCGTTCATCAGTAAGAGAAGAACTGAATATAGATGAAGATGCGAAGGTGCTTCTCTACAGTGGTTCTTTAGGAGGTAATTATGCCAACGAAGAGCTTTTCAAACTATTTGCCCTTTGGAAAGAGAAGTATGCTGACGGAATTCTTCTTTTGCTTACTAAGGCGGGGGAGCAATACGTATTCGATGAAGCAAAAAAACACAATGCAGATATAGCCTCAATTAGAGTGAAGGCTGTGCCATTTACTGAAATGAGCACCTACTTAATGGCGGGTAATGTTGGTGTCGTATTATATAAGAAAACATATTCTATTATTGGTAGAAGCCCAACCAAACTTGGAGAATATTGGGCAAGTGGATTATCAGCTATTTCTGTAAAGGGTACTGGTGACCTTGATGTGTTAGCAGAAAAGTATCCCGAAGGATTGAGCTTAATGAAGGAAGTAAATGCGCGTGAAGCCTCCTCTTGCTTTGATGGGTCACTCCAAAATGCTTCTGATAAAACTATGCTCCGCCAATACGCATTGGATTACTACGACCTAAAAAATGGAGTAGACAAGTACTACAGCTATTACGATATGCTAGCTGGTGATGGCGTTAATTGAGGTCCTTTTTTTCGCCGTTTACTGTTTTTTGAGACAAGATTTCTAGATTCTTCTTTTTCCTTTTGAGCATAGTACTGTATAGCGTAAAGTCCAGCAACAAAGAAAGGTATACATGGGATCTTATACCGTACAAGTGCGCCATAGTTAAAGCTGGTGAAACCTACGGCAAAGGCAAAAGTTATTGAGAATAACATCATGAATAGCACTTCTGGTTTACTTAAGATGATACGGAAGAAACCACCTATGCCAACACTGAATAAGACTCTTAGGGTGAAAAAAAGTATTACTAAGCTTTCAAGAGAAGCAAAAAGCATAACAGGATTCCGAACCTTCCATAATGGGGGACCAAATAAAGTAACCCCTACCGCTACTGGGAATGATGTTAAGAGGTTAGAGGCTGTAAAAGACCCATCACCGATCTCATAGGTAGATCCACCACCACCATCGTCCCCGTATATTTCTTTCACCTTATGGTGCCACCACTGCATATCTTTTGCGCGGTCTTGTATCTCGTTAATCGACCAGTATGAGTTTTGCTCGCCAAGTTGTTGCAATGCAACAACTGCTACCAATCCTGTGATAACTAACACCATAGGCGTAAGCAATACTTTTAAAGCCTGACTTTTTATTTGACTCTGATAGTGAAATACCAACCAAAAAAGCATGGAAGGCAAAAAGCAAAGAACGATATATGCTTTAATAACAAAGGTTAAATATGCAGCTATAAGCAGTGTGAAAAAATTCCAGAAACTTCGTTCCTTAAAAATGAATATGTGAACACAACAGTATGTCAACCAACCTATGGTGCCCATTGTAACGGTATCTTTAAAAACACCCGACCCCCAGAAGAACACGGACGGAATGAATAAGATAGCAATAGCAAATTTTGAGGTTAGCTCTGGTATTAGTCTTCTGAAAGTGATGAATAGCTTCCAGATACCAGTAAAGGAAAGCAGAGCGTAGAAAATGGCTATAACTGAGTAGTTACAGAAGGTAAATAGTGATATAATGGATGAGATACGAACTATTGTATACGCACTGGTATCAAAGGCTCTTAGAGAAATAAGTAGGTCTCCTACATCTCGATGATAAATGGAAGGGTCTGCAAATATTAGTCTGAACCCATAGTAAGTCCTTTCTGTAAGCCATTCATAAACTACGGTAGTTCGAAAGTGGTAATGTACCGTATCGCCATCACCGTAGTAAAAAAAATAGATCAATCCAGCAGAAATAGCACCGAAAACCTTTAAAGAAAAGGCAGGGATAAAATACTTTCTTATCGGGCTATCGATCTTATAGTGCTTATTTCTGTATCGGTATACAAAAGCATATACTATCAACAAGTATATCGGGGCGAGAAAAAGATCGTTAAGTTCCATTTTGCTAACTTGCACGAAGTTACAACATCTGTAAACAAGCAACGGAATGTGCGGTATTGTTGGTATTATCCATCTTGAAAAAAATCTGTCTAACAATACTTCGGCTCTTGAAAATGCAGTTCAAAGCCTTAACAAGAGAGGACCAGACAGACAGGCTACTTTCTGGAATAAGAATATAGGTATAGGGCATGCCCGTTTATCAATATTAGACACAACTGATGCAGGTACACAACCTATGCACAGTCACGATGGAGCTTACACCATTGTTTTTAACGGGGAGATATACAATTATCGAGAGATAAAGGATGAATTAGAGGGGTACGGTGAGAAATTTACCACTGGTACAGATACGGAAGTACTTTTAGCGGCTTACATACACTGGGGTAAGGAGGTTCTACAAAAGTTAAATGGTTTTTTCTCGTTTGCTATACTGAAAAAGGATACTAATGAGCTGTTTATAGCTAGAGACAGAATGGGGATAAAGCCTCTACTCTACTATCAAGATCAAAGTGCTTTTATTTTCGCTTCTGAGTTTAAGGCTATCCATTGTTTTAGTGTGGAAAAGGAGCTAAACATAAATGCACTGCAGTTTTATTTACAGCTGAACTATATACCAGGGCCATTATCCATTTTTAAAGGGGTTAAGAAATTAATGCCAGGGCACTATATGGAAATAAGTGCAGAGGGGAAGGTTAATAAAGCTAGTTATTATCAACTTGAGGATGTTTCACCTATTGCGGTGGATTATGAGCAGGCTAAAAATAGCTTGAAGGATAAACTTGAGAAGGCGGTAGTAGATAGAATGATAGCTGATGTACCACTGGGAACGTTCTTAAGTGGTGGTATTGATAGTTCAATTATATCGGCTATTGCTGCTAAGCATACAGCTAAGCTGAATACATTTTCAATAGGTTACAAAGATGAACCTCTATTTGACGAGACCTCATACGCTAATCTTGTAGCTAAAAGAATAAAGTCAGACCATACCGTCTTTTCGCTATCCAATGAAGATCTATATGAACACGTATTTGATATACTAGATTATATTGACGAACCCTTTGCAGATTCTTCAGCCATTGCTGTATACATTCTTTGTGAGCGTACGCAGCAAAGTGTCACCGTAGCGCTTTCTGGCGATGGTGCTGATGAAATATTTGCGGGATATAATAAGCACTATGCCGAGTATAAAGCTAGAAATGGAGGCTTGCTGAAGCATGCCTTAATGTTAGCTGAGCCAGTATTTTCAGTTCTGCCCCAGTCAAGAAATTCAAAAATGGGTAATTTATTCCGCCAAGCTCATCGTTTTGCTGAGGGGGCTAAAATGGACGATAGTGAAAGGTATTTCAAATGGTGTTCGTTTGTAGGGCTTGAAGAGGCAAAAGCATTACTGAAAAGAGAAGATAGAACAGTCGCTGAAGAGGAAGAGTATCTAGCAGTAAAAGGAGCTGCCTTAAGTTCTTTTACCAATGGTGGAGACTACCGTGAAATGTTACTTGCCGATCAAAAACTGGTACTGGTAAATGACATGCTGGTTAAGGTGGATATGATGTCTATGGCAAATAGCTTAGAGGTTAGGGTGCCGTTTTTAGACCATAATTTGGTGAATTATGTAAACAGCCTACCAACGGAGTACAAGATCGATAACAAGGGTTTTAGGAAAAAAATACTAAAAGATGCCTATCGTGATGTGCTACCAGCTGAGTTGTACGATCGACCGAAGCATGGTTTTGAAGTGCCATTGTTAAAATGGTTTAAAACGGGTTTACGCTCTCTTATTGAAGATGACCTGTTAAAAGATAGCTTCATTGAAGAACAAGGGGTTTTTAACCTAGTAGCTATTAAGGAACTTAAAAGAAGGCTATTCTCCTCATCACCAGGTGACGTACATGCTCAAATTTGGGGACTTATAGTGTTTCAATATTGGTGGAAAAAGTACATGAACTAATATGCCGAAAGTATTAAGAATAATTAATCGCTTGAATTTGGGTGGTCCTACCTACAATGCTTCTTACTTGAGTAGATATATGCCTAGTAATTATGAGACAGTGCTTATCTCAGGTATGAAAGATAGCTCGGAGGCCAGTTCTGACTTTATAGCGCAAAGCATGGGGCTTGAGCCTGTTTACATTGATAGTATGTATAGGGCACTAAACCCTTTTAAAGACAAAAAGGCCTACGATCAAATAGCGGAACTAATAAGGCAACACAAACCTGATATTGTACACACCCATGCAGCCAAGGCAGGCGCTTTGGGCAGGCTGGCAGCTCATCGAGCAGGGGTTCCTGTTATTATTCATACGTTCCATGGGCATATTTTTCATTCTTATTTCAATCCTCTAAAAACAAGAGTTTTCTTAGGTATTGAGCGCTACCTATCTTCTATTAGCACGAAAATAGTAGCAATAAGCAATAAGCAGAAGCAAGAATTGGGTGAAGTGTTCAAGGTTGCCCCTATGGAT
>CAYGTK010000041.1:0-23367 GCA_964352775.1 uncultured Chitinophagaceae bacterium | reverse complement strand
TTTTCGCCCTGCTTTATAGAGGCTAGTACCTCGTCGGAGCGGATTTTCATTACCGATTCATCGGCGCCTTCAATATCCACTAGTTTTTTGGAGCTTAATAGGTAATTGTACAGATGCTCTTGCCCTTTGGGGATGGCAAGGTTCTGCGTGTTGGTTACCACATCAGAATACCTGTCAATAGATGGGTAGGCCATTAGCGTAACGCTATTGCCCAACAGGTAGCCCATGGCTTTTAATATGCCCCCATCAAGGTCTTTATAGTACTGTTCCTTAAATATTTTGGCTAGGGTGAATACGCCTACCACAATACCTATCTTTCCTTTCTTGGTAAACTGATTGAGGTAATAAGCCAATTTATAGAACTCCAAAAAGTCGGAGATCATAACCGTTTGCCCAAGGCTGCACAATATATCAACGCGATCTAAAAAGTCTTTATCGTCAATATCTTCCCCTTTAATAGAGAGGGAATTCAAGGTCAACTCCGAAAGCACAACCGTTTTTTCAGGATTAACATTTTCCATTTTATTGAACTGCGACAAAGCGGTGTTCAACATATCCATGTTCACATTGGTAATCGGGCGGAAGCGTCCACGTAAAAGCAGTACATTCTTCTTATACAATGCTTCCGAAGGCTGCAGAACTTCCCCTGTAGAACTAAACATGGTGGCATTGGTCAAACCGTTTTTCACGAGTTTTAAGGCCATTAGCCTATTATCTACGTGGTCTAAATCGGGGCCAGAAAGGCGGAACATGTCTATCTCTATTCGCTCCCTACCAACACCATCTACAAGTGAGTTAAGAAACACCTCGGGGTCGTCATAATTATAGAAACACCCATAAATAAGGTTCACCCCAACTATACCCAATGCCTGCTGCTGGCGAAGGGGGTCGTTATCGTGCAAAACCACATGTATCACACAATCGTTTGCTGGAGTATCAGGACTTAACTGAAAGCGACAACCTAGCCACCCGTGCCCTTTATTGGTTTTTTGATAATTAAGGGTCTCTACTGTATTAGCGAAAGCAAAAAAGTTGGTATTGGCAGCTCGGTTTGTTAATCTACTACCGAGTAAGCTGAACTCTTTCTCCAACATTTTCATCAACCTAGGCTCGCACACGTAGCGCTTAGCCTTACCATAAATGGCATCACTGAACTGCATATCGTAAGCCGACATGGTCTTGGCTATAGTACCTGATGCACCCCCAGCTTTAAAGAAGTTGGCGGCAGTATCTTGCCCAGCGCCAATTTCAGCAAACGAACCATAAATGCGGTTGTCCAAATTAAGCTTAAGTGCTTTCTCTTTAGTATTCAGTGTGCGGAATGGGTCCATAGGCCTCCAAAATTAAACATTTACCTTAACGATAAGCAGCAATAAAAAGTTACGTTTGCTCTTCTTTGCTGAAGCTTCTTTTTCGCTTTCTAAAAAGTTTGCCTTTATCGCAAGCAAATGCCTATCTTTGCAGGCGATTATAAAAAGGATAAGAAGATAAAATTTGCTATGTTAAGTACAGCAGAAAAGAAAGTGATTTTTAAGCAACACGGTGCCACAGAAGAAAACACCGGATCAACCAAAGGGCAGATCGCTCTATTTACCCGTCGTATAAGTGACATCACAGGTCACCTGAAAACGAATAAAAAGGACCATTCATCGACTCGTTCGTTGATCAAGATGGTTGGGAAGCGTCGTAGCTTGTTGAATTACCTAGCTAAGAAAGACCTAGAAGGTTACCGCGCATTAGTAAAGGAATTAGGTCTGCGTCGTTAAGCACGAGCAGTTTCCTGTCCTATTACAATAACCCAATTCAAATAATACATTATGGCTTTAAACATAGTGACCAAGTCCCTAGACTTAGGAGACGGTCGTACTATTACTATTGAAACCGGAAAATTGGCCAAGCAGGCTGATGGTTCAGTAGTACTTCGCGAGGGCGATACCATGCTCCTTGCTACAGTAGTTTCAAATGCAAGTACAGGAGCAGGCGTAGACTTTATGCCGCTTACTGTTGATTACAAAGAAAAATATGCCTCCGTTGGAAAGTTCCCTGGGGGCTTTTTTAAGCGCGAAGCTCGCCCATCGGAGTATGAAATTCTAATCTGCCGCTTGGTAGACCGTGCACTTCGTCCACTTTTTCCAGATGATTACCACTCTGATACTCAGGTGATGATCCAATTGATGTCTGGTGATAAGAATACTTTACCTGATGCTTATGCTTGTTTAGCAGCATCTGCAGCACTTGCTGTTTCAGATATTCCGTTCAACGGACCTATCTCAGAAACACGTATTGGTCGTGTAAATGGTGAGCTTAAAGTAAACCCATCTATTTCTGACCTAGAAGAGTCTGACCTTGACATCATGGTTGCTGGTACACTAGATTCTATTGTAATGATAGAGGGAGAGATGAAGGAAGTATCTGAAGCTGATATGTTAGTGGCTGTTAAAAAAGCTCATGAGGTAATTAAGCAGCAGTGTCAAATGCAATTAGACTTGGCTTCGGAAGTAGAAAAGTCGAAAGTTAAACGCGAGTACAGCCACGAAGTGCACGATGAAGACCTTCGTAAAAAAGTACATGCTGATCTATACGACAAGGCATACGCAGTAGCAGGTTCTGAAACTGCTAATAAGAAAATGCGTGGTCAGAGTTTTTCTGCCATTCGCGACGAATACATGGAGACTTTCTCTGAGGAAGAGTTAGCTGCTAAAGCTGACCTTATAAAGGTTTACTACAAAGAAGTAATGAAAGAGGCTTCTCGTAATGTTACACTTGATGAGCGTAAGCGCTTAGATGGTCGTAAACTGAACGAAATACGCCCTATCTGGAGTGAAGTGAGCTACTTACCAGCTGCACACGGATCAGCAGTATTCACACGTGGTGAAACACAATCCATCACATCGGTAACCTTGGGTACGAAGCTAGATGAGCAAATGATCGATGGAGCTATCATTGATGGCTACAATAAATTCTTGCTACACTACAACTTCCCATCGTTCAGTGTTGGAGAGGCTCGTCCTAACCGTGGTACTAGCCGTCGTGAGATCGGTCACGGTAACTTAGCTATGCGTGCTATCAAGCCAGTATTGCCAACTGGCGAAGAGAATCCTTACACAGTTCGTATCGTTTCTGATATTTTGGAATCTAACGGATCATCTTCAATGGCAACCGTATGTGCTGGTATTCTAGCATTAATGGATGCAGGGGTGAAGGTTAAGAAACCAGTATCAGGTATCGCAATGGGGTTGATAAGTACACCAGATATGAGCAAGTACGCTGTATTGTCTGATATTTTGGGAGATGAAGATCACCTAGGAGATATGGACTTTAAAGTAACAGGTACCGAAGATGGTATTACCGCTTGCCAAATGGATATCAAGATCAATGGATTGTCTTACGATCTATTGGAAGAAGCAATGGCCCAAGCTCGCGAAGGCCGCCTTCATATCTTAGGTGAAATGAAGAAAACTATGTCTGCACCTCGTGAGGACTACAAACCATTCGTTCCACGTATTGAGCAGGTTATTATACCGAAAGACTTTATCGGAGCCATCATCGGCCCAGGTGGTAAAGTAATTCAAGAGATGCAAAAGTTGACCAACACCACTATCACTATTGAAGAGGTAGGCGATGAAGGTCACATCCAAATTGCATCTGCTGATAAAGAAGGAATTGAAGCGGCTAAAGCTCGCATCAAAGGCATCACTGCCATTCCTGATGTAGGTGAAGTGTATGATGCGGTTGTTAAAAGCATTATGCCTTACGGTGCATTCGTTGAGTTCTTACCAGGTAAGCAAGGTTTGCTTCACGTATCCGAGATCAGCTGGGACCGTATCGATAGAGTAGAAGACGTTTTAAAAGACGGACAAGATATAAAAGTGAAGTTGTTGGAAGTTGACCAACGCTCAGGCAAGTTCAAGTTATCGCACAAAGTGCTTACTGATAAGCCAGAAGGCTATGTAGAGCGCTCAGGCGGCGGCGATCGTGATCGTCGTGGTGGTGGCGACAGAGGTGGTCGTGGTGGAGATCGAAACGGGGGAGGCGACAGACGTCCACCTCGTGAGGATCGCAATAACTGATAGTTTCTTTACTTAAGAATAGAAAGCCTTTCCATATCGGAAGGGCTTTTTTTTTGTTATAGAATTAGCCCATGGGAATACGTAACACTATCCCAAAAAAATCGTAAACGTGCATGGATAAAACTATAAGCCATGCACACACACATGAGGCAGAATCAGTTTCCCACCATAATATATGGGTGGAACATTAGTGCAGTCTTCGCACTCTTTCTATTTGCAGCACTACTTTTTGGAACTTTAGAAGTGAATGCGACTAGTACTATTTGGACCAATGGTAATGGCACAAATACCTGGAACGATGCGTTTAACTGGAGTAGTGGAGTGCCAATATCGGGAGATACTGCCATATTCAATGGAACTAGCACCGCGGCATGTAATATCGATGTAGATGTTGCAATTGAAGGAATTTTGATAGAAGCAGGTTACTCTGGTACAATTACTCAGCAAGCGGGAAGTAGTATTTCACTTGACCAAAGCTTTGATCAAGCGGCTGGTACATTTGTAGGCGGTAGTGATACCATTTTTATTACCCGAAACCTAGGTTTATCAGGTGGTTCATTTACTAGTACTTCAGGCATTTTAGAGATTCAACGTAATCTGACCATTCAGGCTGGTGTTACGTTTGCACATAATAATGGTACTATTCTAGCCACCGGTAATAGTGATAAGACTTATCGCGAGTATGGTAGTGCAGCATTTTATACTTTTGTGTCAAGTATCCCATCCAATCGCCGTGTAAATCTAAACAACGCTGATACTATTGATATAGTAAACGAGTTGGTTTTAGTTACGGGGGAAGTTAGGAATGGCACCATAAACCTTGGAGCTTCCGCAAACTTAGACATTCGTTCTACCTATGGTGGCGGTACTACTGAAATTCAAATAAATAGCGCAGGTACTATAAATATACCTACTACTCAAATGTCTGGAATCATTTTGAACCATGCTTCCTGTATTGTCAATATGGGTGTTTCGAATATAAATTTCGAAGGCGATATTGTAGTTCAAGCAGGTACGTTTAATGGTGGATCGGACACCATTCGAATTTCCCAAGGATTAGATGTAAATGGAGGTACTTGTAACCTATCAAGTGGCATTACTTATTTGCAGAACACGATAAACGTAAATGCGGGCACTTTAAATCACAATAACGGTCTTTTGTCAGTAACCGGAAATGCAAATTCTACCATTAATGCAAATGGTAATCTTGTTTTGAACGATTTAGATTTGGATGTTACATCTGATACTCGAAGAATAGCAATTGGTGCTGGAGATACAGTCACTCTTAATGGTCATTTGCACCTTATAAATGGTTTGTTCAACGGAGGCTACCTCTCACCCGCTGGAACTTTTGCAATGGAATCTACCTTTGACGGTGGAACTGGTGAATTATTAGTTACTGCTGCTACAACTATAAACCTACCCGCTAGCGATAACATGATAGGTTTCGCTCTAAGCCATCCAAGTGCAGTTATAAATACACCCGCTGGCGATAGTATAACTTTTGCAGGGTCAATAGAAGTGAATAACGGAACTTTCAATTCAAGTAATAGTAAAGTTGTACTTGAAGGTAGTTTGATACTCAACGGTGGTTTATTTAATGCTACTACTGATACTATGGTATTTGCTACAAGATATTGTTACTTCTATGGTGGGACCTTTAACCATAATAATGGTACTGTATGGACGGAATATACAGGGCAGAATTTTAGTATTTACCCAGAAACGAAACCCTTGTTTTATAATTTTGTGATCAATCAGTCCAACCCATCTCGCCCTCGCTTTTTGATACAAGGCACTAATGATACAATGAGGGTAGCTAATAACTTAACTATCATAACTGCTGATGTTCACAGCGGTTTTATAGAGGTGCAAGGTCAATTAGTTACAGAAGCAGGTTATGTTCCAGGAAGTAATTCGGGTTTCATTTTTGCAAATGGTAGCGGAGCTAGAACTATAAATCTTACTGCAGCCAGTTATCCAGATATTGCTATTAACGATGCTGATATTACAGTCAACGCACCTTCTGGTATAGATTGGGATGTAGAAGATCTTTACTTAATTAATGGGGTTCTAAATTTGTCTAGCGGGCAAACCACTCTGTCTCGTCCTTTCTACCAAACAGGAGGAACGCTAAATGGTGGTTCTGGTAAAATAGTAGTTAGTAATGTCTTTGAGGTAACTGGAGGCTCATTCAATAGTACCACAGATACTCTTTCATTCGTTCACCAGAACATTACTTTTTCAGCAGGGGTTTTTACTCATAATAATGGTACAGTTGAGTTCGCGCGTGCTAACAATATGAATTTAAATCTAACCACATCGGTAACGATGAATGATGTGATACAGCAACAAACTTCTAGTGGTGATGATCTAACAATATCATCTGGAGATACGCTTGTGGTTTTGGGTCATCTAGAACTTGTAAATGGTGATATAAATACCGGAGTGATAGAAGTAAGGGGAACTATGAATAATAATTCCGACCATACTGGTGGAAGTGGTGTGATGGTATTTGCAAATGGCCCGTCTAGAACTATTGATATCAATGCCGGTACACTTCCAGATCTATATATAGAAGATGCTAACGTAACGGTAAATGGTCCATCCTCGGGTACACTTAATATCAGTGGTCCTTTCACGCTTACAGAAGGTGTCTATAACAATGGTGCAGGAACATTAACCCCTACATCACTTATTATCAATGATGGGGTATTTAATTTAAACAGTGGGAGTATATCGTATTCTAATGATGTTTATGTGAATGGAGGTACATTAAATTCTAACACTGGTACAATAGGCATACGGACATTAATTTTAAATGATGGTAACATTAACCTTAACACAGGTATACTAAACTTAAGTACTGACTTAATTATTTATGGAGGTGTTTTGGATGCAGGCGCTTCAATTTTAGATATAAATAGGCGTTTGACCCAAACTGGAGGTGCTTTTTCTGGAGGGGCCTCAGTTATTGATATAGCTGATAGACTGGTCGTGTCTTCTGGTACTTTTACAAGTACTAGTGACACCTTAACCTTAACTGGGGGAACATTTACTATAGGTAATCCTAATAGTTTTTTACACAACAACGGAACTCTCCTATTTTACCGCGATAATAATGTTACAGTTGGGCTTTCATCTAGCGCAAATTTACATAACGTAATTATTGATCTAGTAAGTGATGCCCGTACACTAAGTATTGGTAATGGAGATACTATGTACGTTGAAAATGATCTACAACTTCTGAATGGTAATGTTAACAGCGGATATTTAGTAGCTGAAGGTAATATTGGTAATATCAGTGCATTCAGCGGGGGGAGTACCATTCTTTTGATAAGTGGCGGTTCAGGTAGTAGAACTATTAATTTGGGTGCTTCTAACTTGCCAGATATTTATATAAACGACCCACTTGTTACCGTGAATGCTCCGGCAAGTGGAACTGTAACTATTGAGGGAGTATTTAATATGTCTGATGGTGTTTTTAACGGTGGAGGTAGCGAAGTAGTAGTACAAGGAAATATAACTTTCTCAGGAGGTACATTAAATGCAGGTGCAGGTCGTATGAGTACTACAGGAAACTTCACTCAAACAGGAGGTGTTTATAATGGTAGTGGTTCATTAGAACTAGCGGGTAGCTTTGCTGTGTCGGGTACAGGTACTCAATTCGTAGCGCCATCTGATACACTGCTTATCGACGATGCTTTTACACTTACAAGCCCAGCAACGTTCAGCCACAATAATGGTACTGTAATGTTCGATGGTACTGGAAATGAGAACCTTACATATACGGGGGGAACTTCCCTAAATCTATTTGATCTAATAATAGCTATTGGGCCTAGTGAACAAGACTTAAATCCACGTGTGGACCTAGATGTTGATGGAGACCTGATATTAACAGGTGCAGCTAGACTTGATCTAGACGCTAATAATGTAGATGTAAGTATAGCAGGTGATTATATAGTTAATTCAACGAGGTCTGATGTATTAGCAGAAAATGGACAAACAGTAACTTTTGATGGTTCATCTCAACAAACTATTTCTCATAATGGAGGTGAGGAAATATTCTACAACTTAGTGAATAGTAATACCAGTGGTGGAGTTGTTCAGTCTTCAACAGGTGTTTATATTACCAATCAGGTAACGCTTACTCCAGCTAGTAATGCAAAGTTCATTTTAAATGATAATATATTTAATGTTGGCTCTAGTGCTACCATTAGTGGAGGTAGTAATACAGAATACTTTGTAACAAATGGCGAAGGACAGTTGCGGCAAGAAGGTATGGGTGCCACAGGTCGTTCTGGAGGAGTTTTATTTCCCGTAGGACCAACTACTAGCAGCTATACACCCATAACTATTGCAAATGGTGGTACGGATGATGGATTTGCTATTAAAGTAAAAGGTGAAGCTCGTGGTGGTGGCTGGGACGCTGGGGTTGTAAAAACATTTGGTGCTATAGAATTGATGTGGGACATTGATGAAGTAGTTGATGGTGGGTCTGATGTCGATTTCACTATTCAGTGGAATGCTGATAATGAGCTACCTGGATTTAATCGTGAGAACATGATCATTCAGCACTTTACTGGTGGAGCATGGACTGCAACACAAGATGAAGGTGCAGCAAGCGGATCTGGGCCATATACAAAAAGTACGACTGGTATAACATCTTTCTCTCCATTTGGTGGTGATACAGGTGGTGCACTTCCAGTTGAACTGGGAGACTTTGATGCACAACCTTCAGTTGATGGGGTACAGGTAACTTGGTTTACCTATACAGAAACAAACAACGACTACTATACATTGGAGCGCTCAGTAGATGCAGAAACCTATGATGTGGTTGCTACAATACAAGGAGGAGGAAATAGCACAGTTGCATTGAACTATTCTCATACTGATAAAGAACCATTACCAGGGGTTAGCTACTATCGATTAATACAGACCGATTACGATGGTCAATTTGAAGTGTTCGATCCAGTGGTAGTTCGAATGAACACATCTTCAACTACAGTAAATGTTACTCCTAACCCTGCTGATGGTAATACAGTAACCGTAAACGTAGATGAGTGCGAAGAGGCTCAAATGGTGAGAGTGAATTTGAAAGATAGTAGTGGTAAAACCGTATATAGTTCCGGCCAACCATGTACTGGTGGGCAAGCTGATCACCAAATAGATATTGATCACTTACCTGGTGGGATGTACTTTTTGCAAAGCACGGGAACCACTATTAATACCGTTAAGCGATTAATAATTAAGTAAGAGAACGAGAAAGTAAAACAATAAAGGCCCATCAATTTGATGGGCCTTTATTGTTTTATGCTCTTAAAATTAGAATAGTGGTTGGAGTATTTCACTCTGCCAGTCTAGCCAATTTTGTTTATTGTAATAGGTAGTTACCATCACCTTCTTTTCCTTCTGTGCCATAAAGTGTTTTAGCACGTTCTTAGCTGGCCCAGCCAATCTTCTGTTTGGGTTTAGTATTGCATCAAACAAATGACCGATCAACGCATCATTTAGGTAATTCTCATCTCGCAGGGCACGCATTGCGTTTCCACGGGTTAAGAATTCGTAGCTGCCACTCGTCATGTCTACTAATGCATTTAGATGTTTTTCACGGTCTAAGCTCATGCCTAGTTTGTGTCTTGTAATTTCAATGTGGCTACCGCGAGCTTGGGTGTTTTTGGTTATGTCCAAGTATCGGCTGAGCTCACTAGGGTATTGATCTGCTAGTTTCTTTAATACTCCGCTTATTACGTTATACGATGCATCATTCAACAAACCTTCAAATAGTGCTTTGTTCTCTTGCGAAATAGTGGTGATGTTATCTGCTGCTGCCTCTCTTACACGTTGATGAGGGTCAGTCACAAAGGCTTTTATTTGAGATGCTGAGATGATGTTGCTATTTATTAACTGTTTAACTATTTCAGCGCGCACTCCCCAGAACGGTTCATTAGCATATGCTTGTAGTAAGGCTTTTTCAGTAGCTGTACTTTTGTACTTACGCAAGGCAACAACAGCATCATACCTATCTATCATATTCGGAGCCTTCATAGCTTGTTGTATAAGCATCTCGCGATCCTTAGTAAAATCTATGGTTTTTATCACTTCATGATTAGGATCGAACAATACGAAGGCTACTTCTTTATTTTCTAGATCAATTGGGATCTCTACCATTTGGCTAGCTTCTTCTATCCAAACACGCTTGCTTTCTTTGCTGCCATCCGTATAGTGTACGTCAAATACTATGGGCATTTTGAATAAGCCGATGTGGTCATTCATCTCATGCGTCTGTTCTACCATGAACTGGCCTGCCTGATCACCATTTTGGCGAGTTACACTTTGATAATGTACTTCATAGTGTGGCTCGCCACCACGGTAAAGCCATTGGTCGAAAAACCAATCCAAGTTGTAGCCCAAGGTTTCTAAAAAGGCCACGTAGAAGTCGTGCGTATCTACATTCTTGTAGCTATGTTCTTTCAAGTAGTTAGCTAGTGCCTTATTGAATTGCTCACGACCTACCACATACTTGAACATATCTAATACTAATGAACCCTTAGGGTAGTAGCGGTTACTTCCAGCTTTAGTATGTACTATTGGCCGGCTGTCCTTTTTTGCAGCTGAAAGCGTGCGGTTCAATTCTTTTCTACACTCCCAACGGTAATCATCCTCACCGAACACGTCCCGTTGAAATTGCTTTGCATAGTGTGTAGCGAAGCTTTCATGCAACCAATGGTGTTCTGGACTACGTGTAGTGATCAGATCTCCGAACCATTGGTGAACCAATTCGTGTGCATTTACCCCTACATAATATCTATCAAGGTATTGACTGCTATCTACAAAATAGAAATCACCAAAAATAGTAGCGGTAGTATTCTCCATAGCACCGTACATAAAGTCTTGTACGGGAATTTGGCTGTACTCGTGCCAAGGATAGGGAACACCGAATTCCTTCTCCATCCAATCCATCATTCGTGCACTATAACGATAGGTAGGCTCCACGCGCTCAGGGAATTGAGGGTAGTACCAGTTATTGATATTTACTCCACTAGCGGACTTCGTTTTGCTTACTGCATAATCGCCAATACCTAACATGATCAAATAGGCGGAATGCTCTTCAGGCATTTTGTAGTGCCATAAAACGGTTCCGTCTTTCTGTTTCTTATTAGAAAGTAGAACTCCATTAGAAAGGACTTGATACTTAGCGTCGAATTTGATCTTCAGTTCCGAGATCAATTTGTCATTCATGTAATCGAAAGAAGGTATCCAGTAGCGGTTATCAATAGCCTGGCCTTGTGTCCATATTTGTTTACGGCTTTTGTTGTTGGCGTCGTTCCAGCCAATGAAGTAAAGCCCTTTTCTAGGAGTAGCGGTATAGTCTAAGGTTACAGTATGCTCAGTTCCCCAGGCTAGCTTCTTGGGAAGTAGAATAGTTACCCCTTTCTTATTGGTTTTGAAATCAGCTTTACCTCCATCCACCATTACCTTACTGATAGTAATATCAGGTGCATCCAGAAAAAGTGTGTCAATTTCCTTTTGAAGTGGATGGAAGGTATGGGTTACTTTTCCCATCACTTTACCTTCTTCAGGAGCAAAACTCACCTCTAATAATAAATGTGATACTTCATAATTAGTAGTTCGCGCACCAGCTTTAGGGTCTAGTGGGCGGCAATGCTCATGTTTTTGAGCAAAAATATGTACACTGCATAATAACAGGGTTAGCAAAACTAAAGTATAGTGTTTCCGCATAAGTCTACTTTTATCCTTGTCTATTTGGGCTTTCATTCATTTAAAACCCCAGTATTGACGGCAAAAATATCATTATTGTGACCGAATCTTTAGTTTTGGCTCGTATTCGTTTTGTTAAAGAACACATCCTATGAGATCAACCCTCTTAAATAATCTATTGTTATTGGTTATCCTGTTGGGCTGCACAAGCTTAGCTCAAGCACAATTGACCAATTGGCAATTTGCTACCACAGTAGACGTAACCGAGAATCGTGGGCAGGCCGATAGTAACTATCAAGTTCCTATTACCCTTAACACGGCTGACCTGATAGCGCAAGGTAAGTTACAAAGTAATGGTGCCGATCTACGTTTTGCGATGGATTGCAGCGGCTTAAATTTGATGGACTACTACTTTGAGACCCCTATCGGTTTATTGCCAACGGCAACGGAAGCTAAAGTGTGGGTTCGTTTTCCGTTTTTAGCTGCAGGTAGCTCAAACACTATTTATATGTTCTCGGGTAATCCTGCGGCAGCTGCAGGGTCTAATTTCTCTACTACATTCCCTAATTCATTAGTAATTACTACTAATACTGGGTTAACTGATACTCTAAAGTTCGATTGGTTTCAGATAAATGCTGGTGCAACTGTTGATGTGTTTGATGGCGTGCCATTATTCATTACTGCTGATCGTATCATAATCAATGGAAATATTGATGCCAATGGTGCTGGTTTTATCGGTGGCACTGGTGGATTTACAGATGGAGCAGGCCCAGGCGCAGGTACATTCTCTGCCGATTCATCAGCTGGTGCTGGTGGTGGTGCATATGGAGGTAACGGAGGTGATGGAGGTTTTGATCTACTAGATACTGCGGGTATTGGCGGAACGGCATACGGCTCTGCAAGTGATATGATGATCGGCTTTGGTTCTGGCGGTGCTGGAAGTGAAGATGCTGATGGTGGAAATGGAGGTGGTTCCATAGCCTTGGTTGGTTCAGATATCACCATAAGTGGAAACATTACTGTAAATGGAGAAGACGCTAACCCTCTTTCTGGAGTTGGTATACCCAACGGTGCTGGAGGTGGTGCTGGTGGTGGTATTCTCGTAAGGGCGGAAAACCTTGATGTAACAGGAACACTGGCATCTAATGGCGGTAATGGTTCTGAAGGTACAGGTATTACTGACAACGGCGGTGGTGGCGGATCTGGTGGGCGGATCAAGATTTTCAATTACGCGTCTGCTTCTTTAACTGGAGTAGCTTTAACAACTCCAGGAGTTGGTGGTAAATTGGGAACTGTTGCATTTGCAGAAGACGGTGAAGACGGTACTATATATACGGAACAACTAGTAGGTGCTCTTCAAGTACAGACGGGGCTTCTACTTGCGAAAGTTGCTCCGGCTATTTCGGGTGCAGATTTTGATACAGTATGTGCCAATACACAAGGAATGTATTCAGTAGCTGTTAACGGAGCTAATGGCTACGTTTGGTCGGCTACAGGAGGAACAGTAAGCGCTGGGCAGAACACCAGTAGTATAACAGTAGATTGGACAACAGCTGGAAGCCAAGAAGTACAAGTAATAGTTACAAGTGCATTTACTGGCTGTAGTGATACGGCTACTTTTGATGTTTTGGTAAGCGGTGTAGCACCAACAACTGCCTTTACGAATGATATGGCTTGTGCTACTGAAGTGGTACAATTCACGGATGCTTCTACTATAGCATCAGGTTCTATAACTTCATGGGAATGGGACTTTGATGATGGGTCGACTTCTACTGATCAAAGCCCTACGCACATTTACGCCGTTGGTGGAACTTATAATGTAAGCCTAACAGCTACTTCAAACCTTGGTTGCTTTACTACTTTGGTACAGGCAGTAACGGTTGATACATTACCAGTTGCAGATCTTAGGGGTGGAAATGTTTGCTTGAACGATTCTGTTGATTTCACCAATCTATCTGCAAACGCGGTAACTTACTTATGGAATTTCGGAGATAATGAAACTAGTACCGACTTTGAGCCTTCACATCTTTATAGTGCGCCAGGTTCGTATACAGTTACGCTAACTGCGATTAGCGCAAATGGATGTGAAGACCAGTTTCAGCGCTCAGTTATTGTAAGAGCACTACCAGTAGCAGACTTTAGTGCAATAAGTGCTTGCCCAGGTGATACAATTCGCTTTAACGATCTTTCGTCTGTAGCCACAGGTTCTTTATCTCATAGTTGGGACTTTGGCGATGGTTCAGGTTCAAGTATTCTACCCTCTCCAAGTCACGTATATACTTTAGAAGGAACGTACAGTGTACGCTTAGCTGTAGCCTCTAGCTTTAGTTGTGTTGATACCATCATTAAAGCAGTTACAGTATATCCTGTTCCTATAGCAGCCTTCAGCGCAGATAGCGTTTGCGATGGCGAAGTTGTGAGCTTTGATAACATGAGCACCATAGCATCAGGCACAGTTAATTATGCTTGGGACTTTGGCGATGGTACTACCTCTTCTAACATAGAGCCAACACATACCTATGCTGCTTCTGGAACATACACAGTAAGCTTAGAGGCGACTTCAGCTAATGGTTGTACTGACAGTACTGGGCAAGTGGTAGTGGTGTATCCACAACCTGTAGCCAGTTTCACAGCGCCAAATACGTGTGATGGTGACACAGTATTCTTTACTAATCCATCAGCTGGCGATACTACGGTAACATTCAGTTGGAATTTTGGGGATGGTATTACAGATACATTGGCTAGTCCAACACACTTATATGTATCTCCAGGAATGTACACCGTAACTCTTGCTTTGAATAGTCTGGGTGGATGTACGGATACAGCCACTTCTACAATAACTATTTACCCCAGTCCTGTGGCGGGCTTCTTAGCTCCAGATGTATGTGCTGGTGAGGTGACCACTTTCACAGACTTAAGTACATTAACTACGGGGACACTAAGCTATGCTTGGGACTTAGGAGATGGAACAAACTCAACAGCGAGTAATCCAAGCCATACGTATGGGGCAGCTGGTCAGTATATAGTTAATTTGACCGTTACCTCTAATTGGGGATGTACGGATAACTTTACTGATACAGTAGAAGTATTCGCTCAACCTACAAGTAGCTTCACTGGGATGAACGTGTGCGATGGTGATTCAGTAAGATTCACTAATAACTCTACTAATGATACTACCTATACTTATAGCTGGAACTTTGGAGATGGAAACTTCTCTACCGACTTCGAGCCAACTCATACTTATGGGTCGTTTGGAAATTATACCGTTACGCTAGCGGTAACTACCCCCAATGGATGTACGGATACAAGTACTGCACCAGTAACTGTCTGGGCAGAGCCAGTAGCAGGCTTTAATGGGCCTGACGTGTGTGATGGAGCAACTATTAACTTTACTAATACCTCAACTATTGGTTTAGGTACATTGAATTACAATTGGAACTTTGGAGATGGTAATACATCTACTTCAGTTAATCCAACGCACATGTATGATACTACGGGTATTTTCACTGTTGTATTGACCGCTACATCCAACAATGGTTGTGTAGATGTAGATACGAACACTGTTATCGTTTACCCTAACCCAGTTGCTAATTTTAGTGCCGGTCCTGTTTGTTACCAGCGCGATGTGTTGTTTAGTAACTTGACAACTATTGACTTTGGTACAGTAACTTACGACTGGGATTTTGATGATGGTGCAATTGCTAAAGTAGATGACCCAACTCATCAATATACAGGATTAGGTACATTCGATGTATATCTTCTTGCTACTTCCGATCAAGGTTGTGTGGGTGATACTACCATTGAGGTAACCGTTCAGCCAAATCCTAGGGCTAACTTCTTTGCTCTGCCTGTTTGTGCGGAAGATACCATGCAGTTCAACGATCTTTCTTCCATTGCCGCTGGCGATCTAAGCTATCAATGGGACTTTGGTGATACCAATACTGCAATAGGAGCGGAGCCGAGCCATTCTTATGCCGAAGGTGGTTTCTACAATGTAGAGTTGATAGTAACTAGTGACTTTGGTTGTGCTGATACAATAAGTAAATCTGTAGAAGCATATCAGTTACCATTTGCCACCTTTACTTCTAATGATGTGTGTTATGGTGAATTGGTAAATTTTGATAATACTTCTACAGTAGCGAGCGGAACGATCGATGAGACCTTCTGGGAGTATGGAAATACAGAAACTTCATCTAGAGACGACCATCCATATTTATATACTGTAGAAGGTTCTTATGTAGTAACGCTAACAGTAGCAACAGACAATGGATGTATTGATGAAACTACTGGTGGAGTTATTGTTTCCGAACTGCCAGATTCTATCATACGTGCATTTGGCCCGACAGAGTTTTGCCCAGGTGATAGTGTGGAACTTAGCGCTCCGAGTGGAACTGGCTATACCTACGTTTGGAATACCATAGATATGACCCAAAACATTGTGGTGACCGTAACAGGTAACTATAATGTAACTACCACTTCTGCTTTTGGATGTACCAGCATTTCAGAAATAGATGTATTAGTATTTGATCTGCCTGATGTTCAGGCAGAAGTAGATACTACTATAAGTAAAGGATATTCCGTTCAATTAACGGCTACTGGTGCTGAGATATATGAATGGGAGCCTATAGATGGATTGAACTTCCCGAACATTGCAGATCCATTAGCAACTCCTTTGGAAACAACTACTTACGTTGTTACAGGTACAGACACCAATGAGTGTGTGAATACAGATGAGGTTACAGTTACTGTGCTAGAAGACTTCTTGATACAGCCTACCAACTTACTTACACCTAATGGTGATGGGAAAAACGACAACTGGTTCATCATTAATATTCTGACCTATCCAGAGTCAACGGTTCAAATATTCGATCGCTGGGGTAGCCTAGTATTCACCAAAGATGCTTATAGCAATGAGTGGAGAGGTACTGTGGGTGATAATGGCAGCGATCTGAATGAGGGAACATACTACTACATCATCACTTTCGACCAAAGCGACAGGATCTACAAAGGCCCTGTATCTATTCTTCGATAAAATTAACGACCGGTATACATGAAACATCTAGTCTTACTACTGGCATTTATAGGGTTCTTTGCAGCCGATGCACTTTCGCAGCAACTGCCTTTATATTCCCTATACAATCAGAACCGATATGTATACAATCCTGCTTTTACCGGTGCCGGTGAGCAAGGTAATGTATACGCTATTTACCGTCGCCAATGGGACGATATTGAAGGTGCGCCAGAAACGCGTGCCCTTAGTTTCGATATGCCTATTGCGAAGAACAAAGCAGGTATTGGTGGTTATTTCTATAATGATATAACTGACATCTTCCGTCGCTATGGTGGGTATTTAAGTTATGCTTACCACATCAAGTTCAGCGATAGCTCTTCGCATCGCTTATCAATTGGTTTAGCAGCGGGTGCGCAAGATATGCGTATTGATTTCGATCGCGTGTTTGTTATTGACCCTACTGATGATGCTATTGCTAATAATGCGGAGAATGCAACTGCATTTGATGGAACAGCTGGTATAAACTACAGCTTTAAAGGATTCAACTTTGGCATTTCGGTACCTCATTTATTCTCTACGCGCTTGCGTTATTTGAATGATGATGAAGAAAGCTTCTTCCGTTTACAGCGTCATTACCTGGCCTCCACTAGGTATACATTTGATATAGCTGAACGATTTTATTTTACTCCACACGTAATGTTCCGTACTGCTGACCTTGGTTTCGATAACTTCCAAATAGATGGTGGATTGACCATAGCGTATAAAAATTGGTTTTGGATAGATGCAACTTACCGTTATGATTATGCTGTAACTATAGGTGGTGGATTCAAGGTACATAACAAAGTATCTGTAGGTTATGCTTACGACCTTCCAATAAATGAGTTGAAAGACTTTGCAGGAAATACGCACGAAATAATGCTAGGCTTCCACTTTAATAAAGGGAAACGCGGAGGTACTATAGATGAGGAGCAATTGGAAGAACTAGAAAAGAAATTTGCTATGCAAGACAGTGCAATTGCTGAGCTAGAAGTGCGAGTAGATACCGTGGAGCAAGTAGCGGATACTATTAGTACTGCTATCGAAAGTGGTGCTATAGACGCTCTTATGAATGGCGAAGTGACTGGAAGTGGTGGTGATGGTTCAGGCGGAGGTTCTGGAAGTAGCACACTTACACAAGAAGAGGTAGATAGCCTAAATAGGAAAATAGATGAGTTACTAGAAAAATTAAAAGGCTTAGAACAACAAGTAGACGAAAACTCGCAGATATACCGCGAGATGAGTGAAGAACGCACGCGAATTGTAGATGAGAAAGATCTTGAATTTAAGAAAGGTGTAGAGTATGGCGACTTCTTTATGGTAGTAGGTTCCTTCCGTATCGAGAAGAATTCTTACAGCTACCAAGAGCAGTTATCTGCTGAAGGGTACGATGCTGGGGTAGTTTATGATAAGAAACGCAAATGGTACTATGTATTCCTAACACAGCCTGCCAGCTATGAACAAGGATTACAAGAACTTTACCGCTTACGCGAAGAAGACCCACAATTCCGCGATGCTTGGATACATATTCTATCTGAGAACTTTCGGTAGATAGTATAACACTACGAATGAAAAAGCCTTCTACAATTTTGTAGAAGGCTTTTTTAATTATGCTCGTTTGGAGTTGCCTAGACTACTACTTCCTCAGCCAGTTTATCTACTTCGCCCAATAGCCAGTTACTGTTACTAATAGCAGTGGCTACTTCCATTCGCTTGCGCAGTTTGCCAAGGTCGCGCAAAAAGGTTTCCGATCGCATACTGTACATTCTGTTGCGAAGTGTGGCTAATCGCTTAGTGAATTTTACCAGATTAAAGTGGGCAGTATATTGATAGCTACTTACCAGCTTGTTCCGTTTCAGGTAGATCTTAAAGGCATCGCATAGCGAGAACAGCGGCTCGGTTTCGTCTAATTCAAAATAGATCTTTAGTAGGAGGGAGCGAGAACCAAGACTGTAATACAAGTCAGTAAACTCAACAGATAACAGCAGCCGCATTGCTTCCTGATGCCTGCCTTGGCTGTAGTAGGTAGATGCTAAATTGTAAGTAAAAGCATTCTCTCTATCATCTTCTGGTAGCTTGTCTTTATAATCATGAACGAATTGTTCTATCCATCCATGTTCTTTCAATCTTCCACCTACGGTAACAATATTCTTATAATCCCATTCTGAGATCTGCCCATCATCAAGCATTAATCCATTCTGAAGCAATAACTGGAACAATCGGAACAGCTCTCGCAAGTAATTGCTATTTCCGCTATTTATCTGTTTAATACAGTAGTTCTGTGCAAAATCGAACATCAAGCGAGTTTCGGTATCGGGTAATTTGTCTTGGTGTGTTGTTAGTAGGTTGGTTAGCTTATTGTAATGTGCTTCATTTTTACTGTCTTTTAAGGTCATTAAAATGCAGTTGTATATAGGTATAGCAGGGAAGCCAGCTAGTTTCTCTGGGTGGTTGTTCACCATTTGTTGTACTTCTTCCAGAAAATGGATGTCATACTCTTCTTGTACAATGTTCTGCCGATTTAGCATTTCGCAGCAATTACGAAGTTTTGCAGTTAGGTAAAATAGATCTAGCTGGAAAGTCTGACGTTCTATACTCTTATCTTTCGTTCGGCTATCTTTTGATGAGAAGTACAGGTCTGATTCTTTTTCTAGATAGTACGTGTCTAAATGGTACTCATCAATAAATTGAAGTTCTAGCTTGTCATTCTTTTTAAGCTTTCGGTGGGCTTGTTCAAAGTGTTTGTTCAGTTGTTTAGTTCTGAAGCCCTTAATTGTATCAAGCTCTATTCTTCTAGTGTCAGCGTGATAAATATCCAAAGCCAGATATTTCTCCACTAGTTTCAATAAGTAAGATTGCAGGTCGGCAATGCGTTGCTCTTTATAGGTTTCATTAGGGTATAATGCTTTATAGAGCTTCTCCTTTTCCAGTTTAGCTTCTTCATCTAGCCAATTCTCTTCTAGTAATAGCTGGGCAAAGGCTATTACCTTCTCGTTTTTGTTAAAGTAGGGCGACCTTACAAGGTCTAGCAGCTTATATCGCTCTGAATGCACGATCTTTTTTAGTGCTGAGTAAAGTTTTCCTGTCGGCAATTTCCAAGTGTTTATACGAATGTAAATATTATTAAAGGCCTAACCATTTGATTTACATTTATTTAGGTAAATTACAATCAAGTGGATAGTTGCTAAACTTCCTTATCGTTGTCCAAAATACTAAAAAACTGTATTTTTCCTAGGGTGTTAGAGGGTATACATTTGTATTGTGATAGAACGCAAACAGCCGACATATCACTTATATTGCGTAACATTAAAATACGATAACAGCATGAGAACCGCAAAGAACATTATCGCCACTACACTACTCTTGTTAATGTCTTGTTGGTCAGCTTTCAGCCAAGCCGACCCTAGCTTTCTCGGAACCCCAACATCTGGTTGTGCCCCGCTAACGGTACAATTTGATGTGTATTTCCCACAACAGGGATTGCTATACTTATGGGATTATGGAGACGGGTCAAGTGGTTCAGGAGTTACTCCTGACCATATGTACACCACTGCTGGTACCTACGATGTATCTGTTTACATATACGCTTGGGACCCTAATACCCAAGATAGTATACTAGTGGCCGATTCTACTTATGGTGCTTATGTTACAGTGGGTGGTCTCTTTTTGCCTAATGGTATTCCTGCAACAGTTACTGATGCTTCTTGTGGTGCTAATGATGGTGCTATAGACCTATTCCCTAATACTGGTGGGCCTACTTTTGGCTATACTTATGCTTGGTCTAATGGTAGTACAACTGAAGACCAATCTAACTTATCGCCGGGTGTATACACACTTACAGTATCTGATGCTGGTGGTTGCTCTTTAACAAGTACTTACCTTATTAGCTCATCATCTAACCTTAATCCTTCAATCGCTGTTTTGAGCAATTCATCATGTAGCTCACCTACAGGGTCAGTAGTACTGAATTTAGGGGCTGCAACAGGTGGTTTTCCTCCTAATACCTATACGGTAACTGACTCATTGGGTAATGCATACTTTCCTAATCCTAATGGTGTTGTAAGCGGATTGGGTTCTGGTATTTATAACTTCAACATAGCCGATACAACAAATCCTGGTTGTGATGCATGGGTGAGTTTTTATGTGCCAGGTGATCTTGCTATCACAGCAACTCCTTCATCAACTACAGTATGTCCGGGAGACTCTGTATCAGTCGCGCTTGCTACTTCAGGTGGAACGGCCCCATATTTTTATGGAACATCACCTATTTTTATCGGTAGCCAAACATTGTTTGCCCAAGCGGGTGGAACTACTGTTACCTATTATGGTAGTGATGCTTCGGGTTGTTCAGGTTCTGTGGATGTTACTATTCAGCAGTCTACACCTCTTATTATAAATATTACATCCACGCAGCCTAGTTGTCCTGCTTGTCAAGATGGTGCATTATCAGCAACAGTAACAGGAGGAACAGCTCCTTATCAATATCTTTGGTCTACTGGAGCTACTACGGCTGGAATAAGCGGTCTTGGTGCGGGTACTTACGTGCTTGAAGTAGTAGATGCAAATGGCTGTAGCAGCAGAACTACTGAGATATTAACTAGTGGTCAAACTGGTGGTGGATGTAACTTTTTAGTAAGTTCTTCTATAATGCCTGCTAGTTGTAACTCAGCTACTGGTTCTATTGATCTTAATATAAATAATGGTGGAGCTTCGGTATCTATTGTATGGAGTACTGGTGCTACTACTACTGCCATTACTAATTTAATAAGCGGTACTTATACAGCAGCAATAACTGACCTACAAGTTCAGTGTACCGAAACCTACGCTTTCTTTGTGCCAGATACTTCAGGCCTAATAGCTTTTGCTGGAAACGATGCATTCATAGGTGGATGTAATGGTGGTAGTCAGTCTACTACATTAGGTGGAAGCGCGATACGTCCTACAGTACTGGGTGGAGCTCCTCCATATACTATCAGTTGGTCTCCAGCAGCAGGTTTAGATGATGCTACTATCGTTAATCCAACAGCTTCTCCGTCACAAACTACTATGTACACCATTATAGTAACTGATGCAAATGGTTGCTCAGGAGCTGATAGTGTTTTGGTAAATGTTAGCCAAGGCGGTGGTAGCCTTCAGGTGTTGATCTTCCCAGACAGTTCTACTGGTTGTCAAGGTCTTGACCTTATTGCATCTACTAATTCAATTGGTGGTCCAGCAAGTGGAACGTATTTGTGGAGCACTGGGGCTACAACACAAACCATTTCAGTTACTGCTCCTGGTACCTATGCGGTAGAAGTTACAGACGCTGCTACAGGTTGCTCTGGAACTGATACTATTATACTAGCGCCTAACTTTTTACGCTCTGATTGTGTATGGCCTGGTGATGCCGATAATGACGGTATAGCAGACAATAACGATGTTCTTGCAATTGGTTATGCATATGGAGTTACTGGACCAAGTCGCCCTAATGCAACAACTAACTGGGTAGGTCAACAAGCACCAGATTGGAACTTGGCGCTAGCAACAGGAGCAAACCTTAAGCATACTGATTGCGACGGTGATGGTACGATAGATAATAGTGATGTAGCTGCTGTAAATGCTAACTACGGTTCAGTTCACTTAAAGGATAGTGAGAAAAATGGCGATCGCTTTGTAGATCCTCCATTGACTTACTTCTTACCTACTGATACTATTTTGGCAGGTGATACTTTAACAGTGCCTGTATTATTCGGTAATCAGAACATTCCTGCTTCATCAGTATACGGACTAGTATTTAGCGTGAATTATGATGCAGCACTAGTAGTGCCTAACAGCATGAGTTTTGACGCTGGTACTTCTTGGATGGGTACAACGGGTACTGATCTACTTGATTTTAGCTACGATCTTTATGCGGATCAACGTATGGATGTTGCCGTAACTCGTATTGATCAGCAGAATGTATCTGGTTCTGGTCAAATAGGGTCAGTATCATTTACTATGAAAGATGACATCTCTGGTAAAAGCAATATTATCAAAGCTATCGGCTTAAGCTTCAGCAAGGTTAGGTTGATAGATAAAGACTACAGCGATATGCCTATCTACTTTGAGGGTGGAACATTCTATGCAAGTCAATTTTCTGTAGGAATACGTGCAGCTAAAGATCTTATTGAAGATGTACGCTTATACCCTAACCCAGCTACTGATAAGCTTCATGTAGAGCTAGCTAATGGAACAGAAGCTACTCTTCGCTTGATCGACATGATGGGTCGCGAATATGTAACAACCACCGGCCAACGTCAAATGACCTTAGATGTGGCCGCTATACCTGCTGGCACCTATGTACTGCAGATAGAAACGGAAAACGGCGTTGCCTTCCGCCGAGTTTCGTTGGTAAAGTAATTTAACTTGTAGTGTTGGCGTAAAGGGTGGCTCTTAGTGGGGTCACCCTTCTTTATTTGTATAAGTCCAAATTAGCTATTGATAAAGCTTTGCTTGACTTATCTGCTATCTTCTTCGTATTTTTGCAGCCTAAATCGATAAGCCATGATA
>CAYGTK010000040.1:20819-23559 GCA_964352775.1 uncultured Chitinophagaceae bacterium | reverse complement strand
GGTAAAACAAAAAGCAATGTGCTCATGTATCTCAAACTTGGCTTGTGCCGAATTTTGGATGACTTCCATCGTCTTCTGAAAGGCCTCTGGTTGGCTCATCGCGGCCGTTCTACACAGGTCGGTCACATTCTCTGGCCAGCGGCTTTGGGTGGTGAGCAGGTTTCGGGCCTTATTACTAGCAATGGTGAACAACCAAGTTTTCAAGGTAGAATCACCCCTAAAGGTACCCAGCTTCTCTAATCCCTTGATGTAGGTATCTTGAACAATGTCGTCTGTATCCTGCGGACTAACGGTCATTCTAACAAGGTAAGATCGCAATTGCTTTGTAATAGCTTCATACTCTTGGGTTAATTCTTCTTTGGTAATGTTGCTCATTGTTGTTGGGTTTTACCAGCCAAATATGCAAAAACTATATGTTTGATAGAATTTGACCAAGAAACCCATACCATCTTCCCCACTTCCATCGTTAACCGATCCATCACTATCCGTATTTTAGCCGCCGATGCTACGCAGTATAATAGGTACGTTCTCTTCCAAATTGTTGACCACTGGGCTCAACTTCATTATCCTATTGCTACAGGCTCAATTCTTGGGAGCGGAAGGTAAGGGCGCTATCAGCCTGTTCATTGCCAGTCTTACCATTATTCAGCACTTAAACGACATCATTGGCGGTACCGCTGTGGTATACCTTGCGCCACGTATAAAGGCGGGTGAATTATTATGGCCAGGATACATTTGGGCCGTTGTCACGGGAGTGGGGGGCAGCGCTCTTTTATACTTCAGTGGGCAAACAGCCGATGGCGAATGGCTACACCTACTTTGGCTGTCTATTCTGTTATCGCTCTTCTCCATCAACCTTAAATTCCTACTGGGTAAAGAGAAGGTGGGCTGGTTCAATATACTGTCAGTTATTCAGGTTATTGCTACTATAGCACCCTTTGCTTACATGGTGTTTGTGGAAGGCAGCAGAGACTACACCTCATTTATCTACTCACTTTATGTAGCATACGCTATCTGCTTCGTTTTAAGTACTTTATCAGTTATAAAACTAATAGGTTTAGAGTGGTCTAAAATCTCTTTTCGCAAGCTGAAAGAGGTGATCAACTTCGGCTTCATTGGGCAGCTGAGCAACATCATCAACTTCTTCAATTATCGCTTCAGTTACTACTTGATAGATGCTTATATCGGCAGGGCCGAGCTAGGGGTTTACTCCATGGCTATAAATGTTATGGAGGGACTTTGGCTTATTGGGCGAAGTATTAGCTTAGTACAATACACCAAGGTAGCCAACGAAACCGAACAGCAAAATAGCATCCGATTAACGGATAGTTTCACCAAGATCAATTTCTGGTTTTTAGTGGTGGGCTTGCTATTTATACTGGCTATTCCCAACCAAGTATATGCCTGGGTATTTGGTCCAGAGTTCATTTCCATTAAGTTGCCGCTCTACTACCTAGCTCCTGGTATTCTAATATTTGGCTTTGGTTTTACCCTTACCAGTTTCTTTAGCGGTAAGGGGCTTTATATGGTCAATAACATTGCTGCTGCTTTTGCATTGGTATTTACATTAGGGCTGGGTTTTTGGCTAATACCTACTATGGGGGTTAAGGGTGCGGGCATTAGCACCAGTGTGGCCTATGCCGTAAGCGCATTGTATGTATACTATCGCTACACCAAGCACAGCAGCTTTCGCTTGCATCATTTGGTTCATCTTAAAGAAGAATGGCAAACCCTTCGCAGGGCCATATCTTAGCCGCCTCTCCCCTACTGTTCCATTTTCTTTTTGCCCAGTTGCGTAACCTTCGCATTTCAGTTCCGTAAAAGAAGGCACACACAGCAAAATCTTAACAATGGTGGATAATTTTACCCATTTTCCTACCCTACGCACTGTTAAGCAAGCTACATCAGTTTTACTGGTGGGAGCACTTTTAGGCCTAGCTACAGCAGCACAGGCCACTACTTATACTACCGATAATCACGGTAAGTATACTGCTAACAATGTTTGGCAAGATGATGATATGCCTGAAAGCATAATATCGGAAGACGATACCGTTATCATTAATAAACACATCAAGTTGAACACCGACCTAGTAGTTAATGGACTATTGATAGTGGAAAAGGATGGCCGTATAATAGGTACTAAAGACCTAGTAGTATTAGAAACAGGCAAATTCATCAACCATGGCACTACCCTAATAGGTGGATTGACCAATCGCGGTGATGTATTCAATCAAGACATACTGGAAACTACTGCCGATATGATAAATACCGGTACAGTTTACAACAGTGCCACACTATTAGCAGGTAACATACTGGATAATACTGGAGGAATTGCAGGCAATGGCGGTAAAGTAATGGCTGCGCACACTTTGGTTAACTCTAAAACAGGCACCATTAAAGGCAGCAGCGATGTATGCGCACCAGAATTTATGAATGTAGAAGGCGGAAGACTTGATTCCAGTAGCGTAAGCTTCTGTGGCAATAATATCTTCAACAGCCTACACTTAGCAGCCCGATTGAAGAAGGGAGCTATTGAAATAAACCTGCGTAATAGCGAGAACAGACGATACAAGAACTACATTGTAGAAAGAAGCTACGATGGCAAAGAATTTGAAGAGGTAACATCTGTACCTGAATCAAAAGTGACTGATGTAACAGTAAGCTTTAGATTTAAGGACACACAGAAAGTAGAAGGCGAAACAGTGTACTACCGCATGGTACTTACCCGCCCCGACGGTAC
>CAYGTK010000040.1:2405-20809 GCA_964352775.1 uncultured Chitinophagaceae bacterium | reverse complement strand
TAGCTTACCTATAGATACGAACTTATTGAGGCGAAGGAGCGAAGCCATCACAAGTGATGAATGGAAACATCCATGTGAGAGAGAGAATAGGAGGCACTGAATGGATGTGTGCTGAAGAAGTGGCGGTTTCGTAGTGAATAAAGCGGCTTTATCTTTAACTAGATAAAGCCGCTTTTGTATTTAGACCAATGAAAGGCCTAAAGCGAACTATTGGCCCGAAAATTGTTTTATTTCCAATAACTTCGCAGGCGGTATAAACATGAATAAAAAGTATCAATTCCTCTATCCTTTCCTTTTCGCGGCTATTATGGCCGTGGGTATGTTGTTTGGCTATAAGCTGAGCGATTCTATGCAAGGCCGTTCTTCTCTATTTTCCAAACAAGAGAACAACAAGGTAACTGAACTACTAGGATTACTGAAGGTGCAATATGTAGACACCATCGATCAAAACCTGTTACTTGACGAACTGACCAAAGAAATAGTAGATAAGCTAGACCCCCACTCCTTCTACATCGCCAAGAAAGAGGTCAAGTCTATCAGTGAAGATATGGCAGGTGCCTTTGAGGGTATCGGTATTGAGTTCTTTATTGTGAAAGATACCGTAATGGTAGTATCGGCTATTGCTGGTGGGCCATCAGAAACACTGGGTATACAGGCAGGTGATAAGATAATTAAGATAGAGGACACCCTAATAGCGGGCATCGGCTTCCGCGATCTGGATGTGGTGAGCAAACTGCGCGGCCCGAAAGAAACCGATGTAAACATAAGTATATTAAGGCCTGGAGTTAAGGAACTGCTCGACTTTACCATCACCCGCGACAAAATACCCCTTTACAGTGTAGACGTGGCTTACATGATAGATAGCCTTACGGGTTACATTAAGGTGAATCGCTTTAGCGAAACTACTTACACAGAGTTTTTAAGAGCCATTCGCAAAATGGACGAACAAGGAATCCGCAAGCTTATTGTCGATCTGCGCGATAATCCTGGTGGATTATTGAATCAAGCTACTGAACTGATAGACGAACTATTACCCGCCAACGAACTGATAGTATACACCAAAGGCAGAAATTACAGCCAGAACGATTACAAGACCAAAAGTCTACCTGGCCTATTTGAGGGTGGTCAACTGGCTATTCTGATAGATGAGGGTTCAGCATCGGCTAGCGAGATAGTGGCTGGTGCCATTCAAGATAAAGACCGTGGTTTGATCGTAGGTCGCCGTTCGTTCGGGAAAGGTTTGGTGCAAGAGCAGTATAAACTTCAAGATGGTTCGGAAGTGAGACTGACCGTAGCACGCTACTACACCCCATCGGGCAGAAGCATACAGAAGCCCTATGAAAATGGCGAAGGAACAAGCTACAATGAAGAAGTATACGACCGTTACATGAGCGGTGAGTTGCTGTCAGCAGACAGCATTTCTTTACCCGACTCGCTACTATTCTACACAGCAAATGGCCGACCAGTATATGGTGGTGGCGGTATTATGCCAGACGTGTTCATACCGATAGATACAGCTAATGTTGACCTATGGTCGCGAGTGCGCAGTCAATTGCAGCAGTACATTTATGACTACTACGCACAGAACTTAGAGGCCTTTAAGGATTACAAAGACATAAACGACTACAAAGCCAACTACCAACTACCCGATAGCGTTTACCAAGGCTATATAGCGCATATGAATGCCCTATCGCCAAAAATTACGGTGGAATACATGGCCCCTGTAGAAGCTAAGACCAGAACTTACTTAAGCGCTTACATCGCCCGTCAAATATGGCGCAACAATGGATTCTACCCCCTACTGAACGAGATAGACCCTGTAGTTATCGAGTCGGTTCGTTTGTTGCATAACAGGGCAGAGTATAAAGAGAAGCTGAGCGGAAAGAGTGATCTAGCGCAATAGAACCTTTCCTGAAGCTACATTCTGCTTATCATTACAAGTATACTCTACAATATAATTGTAGGTACCTAGCTCAGCGGGCTCACTACCAGCCATACCGTACCAAGCCACATTGGGGTCTTCTGTTTTAAATACCATTTCTCCCCACTTATTGTATATCTGTAGGCCGTAATCGCTTAATCGTGTTCTACTATCTTCATACAACACTTGAAATCGATCGTATTCGCCATCACTACTAAGGCTTATGGCATCAGGAAAATAGACGGTGCAAAAGGCATTACAGTCTACCGTAAATATGGAGATAGTATCCGTTCTGGTACATCCATTCTGATCCGCTTGTTCTACCCAATAGACCCCATTACTATCAACTTCTATAACTCTAGTAGTCTCACTAGTGCTCCACTCCCGCATTTCCAGATCATCATCTACTTCTAGTGTGATAGTCTCTCCAAAACAAAGTTCCACTTCTTGGTAGCTACCTTGGTCCAGCCCTTCTATTACAGTTAAGGTCAGCTCAACTATGCTATCACAACCTGTGGCGTTTTGTAGTTTGCTTGTATACACTCCAGAAAAAGTATATGGAGTAGATTCCAATAGATAAGTATCTCCTTCGCAAATACTAACTGCTATCATTTCCAAAGCAATCGGCATAACAGATAACTCCAAATCTACAATACTGTCGCAACCAAATGAAGTGGCTAGTGTATCACTATAACTTCCTGTCGCGCTGTAAATAGAGCTGCCCACTCTTAGCAGTTCTCCTTCGCATATCGTTCGCTTAATTGAGTTTTGAACACAAGGCACATTGCCTTCACCTGTGATGTAAGTACCGTATACCGTTGGCGCGTTCATCCCGTAAACTTGGGCAGTAATACAGATAAAGGATAGAAAAGCGAACATGATGAATGAAGTCCTCAAAACTGAAAATATTTGGTTAAACTAAAAGGATGCAATAAGATAGATCACTTTATGGAATACATCTACCAAGGTTCTACAAAAGATGATTAGTTTTCGTACAAATTTATATCATGGATAATCCACAGGTAGCAAGCCTTGCTAAAACTTTAGACGTAACGCGAAACCTTACCCGCTGGTATTTCAGCAGAATGAAAGAGGTAGATATGCATCACCGCTTTGAGTTAGACGATAAAAAATTTAACAGCCCCATGTGGGAGCTATGCCACATTACTTGGGCAGAGAATATGTTGGTACTGTCTAGTTGTGGTGGCCCAGTGATAGATGTGCCTTGGCAAGATCAATTCACTTTCGGTAGCAAGCCCGAGGATATTAAAAACTTTCCCGACATAAAGAACGCATTGGGCTATTTCAAACAAGTACACCAAACCTGTATGGATTTTTTGAACGATATGCCCGACAGTGCCTTAGATGAGCAGAACTTAACTGGCATTGGCTTTGGAGAAGAAACAACCAAGCGCACCGCTATTATTCACGCCATACGCCACGAGGGCAGCCACTGTGGCCACTTAGGCTTGCTGTGTAAAATGTATAGTATAAAAACAGTTTAAACCTACTCAGCAGCAGGTGTAGGTGGTGTGGGCGGTACAGGTGCTACAGCGGCTTGGGTCTGCGGCATGCTAACAAATATGGTAGACGGTCCTGATTTTCCACTATACTCATATACCAGCTTTATGTGGTACTTTCTACCTTCTTGTATAAAGTCGGCTTCTACCACTTCCAATCCTTTTGCTTCGCTGGTAACTATATTGGTGTACCCTTTCTCTTTCATTAAGCTTACCGATCGAGCGTAGCTGGTTTTAGGGTGAAGTTCTTCTGGTAGATCTCCTGAAAAGGCCGATAAAGTAAAATTCACTCGCTTAGCTACTAACGCAAGCCCAGTTATCGATTTCTCAAATTCATACTTAATACCTATTCCGGTATAAGAGGTCTGCTCTCTAAAACTCTTCCGCTCAAAGGAATACCTATTACTCAACCAAAGCTGCTGGAACTGATCATACTTCTCGCCATAACCTAATAAGGCTATAGCTTGGTTAAAACTGATCTTTCCTTTTGCCAGATTCTGCGCAGGCGCAATGGAAAAAAGTAAAACGGAAAAAAAGATAGTAAATAAAGGTTTCATGGGCTGTTATCTAGATGCAGCCCGAATATACATCGAATTGTAAAACACATCAAGTGTATTGATAAATGAAGCATTTCAGTAGTTTTGGGTGGTGAAAAAAGAAATCATAGTGCTTCTAGCGTTAGTACTGCAGGCATACAGCCTAGTAGCAGCAACGCAACTGAGCGAAAATGCAGAGGTAAGCGTACTTACCGCCGCACCAGGCGAAAAGCTTTTTGAGGCCTTTGGGCACTCGGCCATACTGGTTAACGACCCTGATAATGGCATAGCTCAAGTGTTCAATTATGGCATTTTCGATTTTGGACCTTCCCCACTCAAATTCTATTTCAACTTTGCCAAAGGCGATCTGTACTATGTACTCGGGGTACAGTCGCTACGTAGGTTTACCATAGGCTATGTGCGCGATGATAGAACATTGACCCAGCAGGTACTCAACTTTAGCCCCCAGCAAAAGCAAGCCCTGTACGATTTCCTGTATTGGAATGCCCAGCCAGAGAACCGCACCTACTTATACGATTACTTTTACGATAACTGCGCCACCCGCCCACGGGATGTATTAATAGATGCTGCTGATAGCATCATTATCTGGAACAGCGACCACCTTACCGAACCTAAAAGTATCCGCGACCTTACTGATGAGTATCTGGAGGAGAAACAACCTTGGGGCGATTTAGGTATCGACCTTACCATGGCATCTACCATTAATCACCATGCCAGCCCCATGGAGCACATGTTTTTGCCCGACTACTTGATGATGGCCATAGAAAAGGCTAAAATAAAGACCGCCACTGGTGAAGAACCATTAGTGAAGGAAACGAAGATAATTTACCAAGGGGTGCCTACAGCAGGCAACAGCACTTGGTTTACCCCAACCCTATTGTTCGGTATACTTTTGCTGCTTACCCTATTCATCACTTGGCGAGATATAAAGCGCGGCACTATCGCACTTTGGTACGATGGCTTTTGGTTCGGTGTGGTCGGTTTTATTGGGGTGTTCTTTGTTACGGTGTGGTTATTTACCAGCCACTACCCTACGCAATATAACTTAGATGTAGCCTGGGCACTACCTACGCATTTCTTCGTGGCGTTCATGCTATTTCGCAAGTCTATGCGTGCTAAGTTGACCGGCTATTTCAGTATAACTTTGGCTATTCTTATCCTCCTTTTATTGGGCTGGCCTTTCTGGTGGCAGCAGATGCATTTCAGTCTAATTCCGCTGCTAATTCTACTAGGTGTAAGGGCTGGGCATTATGTTTACTTCTATCGCAAGGCAGCCTAAGTACTTTTAAGCCCTACTATTGCGTTCTTCTTTCTGCTAATTCCCGTAATATTGTAGTGCTATGAAATGGACGTATATCTTATTATTCTCTCTATTTGCCTTAGCCCTACAAAGCTGCGGCGATAAGAAAATGCGCGGTACTGATGAACGTGCACAAGTGATATTGTTAACTGATGAAGGCGATTTCAGAAGTTTCGATATGGGACAAAGCATTTCAGAAGTACGCAATTCTGAACAAGAGCAATTGCTGGAGGAACGCGAGGATTTCTTATTCTACAAAGTGAACAGTTCCAAATTTCAAAAGGGCGAATCGCTTGAAGTGGAATATTTGTTCAATTCCGCTGGCCAATTGGATATGACCACCGCTTACTTTACCGTAACCGACACTGCTGATATTGAACCTGTACTTCGCTCGCTAAAAAAATTCTACGACAAGCGCTACGGCGTAGCCAGCGAAGATGAATGGGGCTGGTACGTATGGGAAGTAGAGCATGAAAAAGACCAACCCGGCGCGCTAGAAGTAATAGTGAACGCTGAAAAAAAGAACCGCCCTTACGGCATCACCATTGATATGGTGAAATATTATACCGAATGAAACGCATAGTTGTATTGACCGGTGCAGGCATTAGTGCCGAAAGCGGCATAAAAACCTTTCGCGATGCTGATGGCTTGTGGGAAGGGCGTGACGTAATGGAAGTGGCCAGTCCACAAGGCTGGGCCGCCAACCAGCCGCTGGTGCAAGACTTTTACAACCAACGCCGCAGACAATTAAAAGAAGTAGTACCCAATGCTGGGCACAGGGCTTTAGTTGATCTAGAAGAAAAATACGATGTGCGAATAGTAACCCAAAATGTAGATGATCTGCATGAACGGGCGGGTTCATCGAACATATTACACCTGCATGGCCAGCTTAAGCAAGTGCGCAGCAGCATAGACGAAAGCCTTGTATACGACTGGACAGAAGACCTGACCGATAATGACAAATGCGACCTAGGCAGCCAACTGCGTCCACATATTGTATGGTTTGGCGAGGCAGTTCCTGCAATAGAAGATGCCGCAGCCATTTGCGCTACTGCTGATATTCTATTAGTAATAGGTACAAGTATGGTGGTATACCCAGCCGCTGGTCTAGTAGATTTCGTACCATCCAGCACTATGATATATGTGATAGACCCTAAGGCGCCAGAAGTACCAGGGCGTAGTAATGTCATTTACGTAAAACAACCCTCTGGAACGGGCCTGCCCATTGTAGCCCAACAATTATTGAACGATGCCTGACGATATAATACTACTAGACGAAGAGAACCCTTGGCAGAAAAAGAGTGAGCGTATAGTATACGACAACCCTTGGATACAAGTAAAAGAAGACCAAGTAATAGACCCTAGCGGGAACGATACCATTTACGGCATTGTGCACCCCAAGCATTTGGCACTAGGTGTAATTCCTTTAGATGAAGACAATAACACGTGGCTTATAGGCCAATACCGCTACCCACTTAAACGCTACAGTTGGGAAATAGTAGAGGGCGGCGCTCCCTTTGGGGAAGACCCACTAGATGCCGCCAAGCGCGAACTGAAAGAAGAAGCTGGAATAGAAGCTAAGGAATGGACGCACTTTATGGAAATGAGCACCAGTAATTGTTTAGCCGACGAACACGCCATATTTTACGTAGCCCGTGGCCTTACCATAGGCGAACCCCAACCCGACGAGAACGAAAAACTACAAGTAGCCAAAGTACCTTTCCAAAAGGCCTATGAGCTAGTAATGGAAGGCCGTATACAAGACGGTATGAGCATTGGTGCCATCCTAAAGCTGAAGATAATGATGGATGAGGGGCTTATTTAGTTGGCAGTGGTCAGTCCTCTTTTTTCTAGCCCTTACTAGTGCAGATCTGTAGCTATGCGATAAGCTATTAAGAAGCCTCCCAAGCTTTTCTAAATTCCTCCTCGCTAATGTAGTGTTCAGGTTTTAACTCGGCTTCAGAAAGTGGTTGGTCTGTTAATTCTAAATTGCCGTTATCAGGTTCATCTTCGGTCAATCTTATTCGGTAGCCCTTAGTTATTTCCAATAGCGCTACAGCCCAATCATCTTTATAGTGGAAATAGAACAATATATCCTCTTCTTCCCAATAATACTTTATGTAAACATTTTCCATTAAAAGCAATCAATACAACTACAAGGTAAGGCATTAGCAGTTATGGCTATTAGCATAAGGGTGATAAGTAGATGTTTCATTTGAGAAAAATAGTGGAACCCAACTTGCAAATTGACCACAGCGTGACAATACTTTTGCTATATTTAGCATATGAAGAGTTTAATCGTTTGGTTCATCAGCATATTACCAATAGTAGTACAAGCGCAGTTTTATGAGTACGAGCCTAGAGATAGACCTATTGTTAAGCAATTGAATATTAATAATAATGGGCTAGTACTAGGAGTTGGCGTAAGTCAGGCTATAAACTATGAAGATATTGGGGTATTGTTCGTAATAGATGAACGCGGAAACGCTAAAGCTATAGAGGGCGAAACAGACATTTCTGCCGCCGATATAGTAGATCTACCTGGAGGTGGATATGCCGTTTGTGGCATGTTCGGTTTTGAATACCCAACCCGGCTCAACAGTTATCTTCACATATACGATGACAATTTCAACCTTTCACAACCAGGCATCGGGGCTAGACTACCCAGCAGCTTACAATCTAACGAGTCGCCTTCCTTTTTTGAGAAGATAGATGTTACTTCAGCTAATGAGCTTTTAATAGCGGCTAATCCCTATTACGAAAGCGATAATGGGCGATCTTACCTGGTGTTTTTCCGTATCGTGGGGGGCGGCTATCAAGAAATGTGGCGCACCAGTGCAGGTGCAGAAGATGTTACTGGTGTGGCCTGTATTGGTACCGATCTATTTTATACTAAGGGTAGCCTTATCATTCAGCTTGATGGATCTGGAAACATCATCAATTCAGTAGATATTGGTTTTACCATTACTGAAATGGAGCGCTGGAACGGGCAACTAGTATGCACCTATGCCAATGGCGCTCGGATATACAACGCTCAACTTCAGCTAACTGAGAGCTTGGCTTTGCAAGGGGTTAATAAGCTTTCAACAGCTCCGCAGCAGCTTACCTTATTAAGTGGGCGTGTAGCTCACTTATATGATACTGCCTATGCCCACATCGATAGCTTTGCGTTACCAACAGTTACCTGTTTTGCACCTACGGCTGCCGTATCTTATGCTGATACAGTGATATTTGGAGGTATCGGGGTGAAAAATTTTGCCCTAAATGGAAATACACTAACTAATAACGCATCCATAGAGGTGCTAGATGTTGCCTTCGATGATGTATGGGGTGGCCTTGTTTACGACTGGTATTACAGCTACACTTTAAATTTAGAGGTGACCTTTAAGAACACGGGTAGCAAACCTATATACAGTCTAGATTTTGGAACATATACCAATGGTGTGGTTGACTACTTTTTTTATGGCTCGGTACTTTCGGTAGATAATTTGAATGTTCCCATCGGTGGAACGGAAACTGTAGCCATAAGGGTATCTGTGCGCAGCGATGTGGCTAACCCCGACTATTTCTTGTTCGGTTCTTTCCTTAATGGCTCGCTATATAGCTGCGATAGTAGTTTGAACTATGCCTCTGCTGTTCTTTTTACTGCAATTGCAGAGCAATTACAAGCTAGCGTAAATGTATATCCTAACCCCTCTACAGGGGAATTTACAATGTATGGCGCAAAGGCAGGCTGGCAAGTTGTTGTAAGTAACATACAGGGGCAGGCTGTACATCGGCAGGCAGTTGACAACACCACCACAGCCATAGATATTAGTGTACATGCGCATGGCATGTACCTACTACAACTGTATGATGAAGATGGTAGATACATCAGCACAAAAAAGCTGATGGTTAAGTAGACCATAACTACCCTATTACCTACCAAAAACCCTACCGCATCAGCAGCACTTTAGCCACTTGCCTGCCTTTTTCGCTATCTACCTGTATTAGGTACCAGCCATCTTGCAGTTCGCTTATATCCACTTGGGTAGATGGCGAGTTGGCTACCTTTTCCGTTTGAAGAAGGCGCCCGTATAGGTCGTATACTTCTATGGAGTTGATGCCTACGCCCGAAGTTGTGATGTGTAGTTTGCCCGTGCTTGGGTTGGGGTAAATGTTGAGGTTTTGACTTCTTTCTTGAATACCTACTACTACTTGTAAGTCGATTCGAGATATACTATCACAACCTGAACTGGTAGTGGAAGTATCAAAATAAATACCTGGGGTGGATTGGTACATCCCGTTTATCAATAGGCTATCGCCTTGTGTAATGGTTATGGTTTTCGACCTTACATTCACACTAGGAACGGTGAGATTTATGACAACTATACTATCGCATCCGTTTGCTGCGGTATAAACATCCCTGTAAGTTCCCGATTCGCTGTAGCCCGCATAACTTCTGCCTTTACAAACAGAAGGATAAAATATCGTTTTATTGCTATCCACCTTAACAATAAATGTATCGCTTACTATGTAGGGGTATAGGCAGTTGTTGTCATTAGCACTAATACTAAAGGCAAATCGTCTACCTTCTAGCGAACAATCATTGGGTATAGTACCTGATATAGTAACCCGCTTATTGGTATTACTTATGTGATTAATACTTGCGCTAAACAGTTGCGAAGTATCGAAAAACTGAATAGATAGTGAATCATGCGTTAGGCTTTCCGTTACATCCACCCTTAATTGTACCGTTTCCCCTACTTTAACTTGGTATGGCCCATTGTTTACAGGTAATACATCAATAATTGGCACAGTAGTATTAACTACACCAGCAAGAGCAGGGTCTAATACCACAAGAAGAAATTCTATCCTACTTATACTGAGTAATTGCCCATTTCTATACTCCGAAACCATTATTGCCGATGAACCAACACTTTGGAAGTTAGCGGTAAATCCCGATAACATTCCTGTAGTTGGATTAACCTCTAGAGAGTCTAAAAGATCTAATGGATAGAAATAACTATAGCCCGGAGGATAAGAAATGGGTGTATTATGTTCATCAAGTGGTGGGGCAAGGGAAAAATGTAAACTATCACCATCAACTTCTTCTACAAGGGGGTCCCAGCTAAATGATTCATTCTGGAAAATATAGATAATGGGGACTGCTTCAATTTTGGGGGCATTATTTGGCAGCTCACTCTCTACAATTAACTCTGTATAATATTCAACTACAGGTCCGCGACAACAGGGTGGGCTTGAAAAAAGTAAATCATTGCAACCAACCGGTAACGGTAAGGAACCTGTATAGAATCCAAGCTCAATACCTGGCAAAGTACCTCCATCACAAGTAGTAATATCTAAAAAGCAATTTGGTACCGGCTGCGAGCCTGAAAAGGTTAAATCGAAAAATGTATCAATACTGCATGTTTGGCTGCGCATACGTATTTGCTCATTGGCTCTAAATGCAACTCCATCACAATCTCGATAATATTGAAGTCTCAAATTAGTCTGGCCAGCACTATCAATCGTAATATCTAGAACCTGCCCAAGGGTATGATTCGCTTGACTCTCAGTCACACAAAACAATAGCCAAACCAATAAAATCAACACCCTAAACCCCATCATCGCAACAAGATAGTAAATTGCATTAAATAATTAATACGATAGTATTCGTGATTACCGCATCAACAGCACCTTAGCCACTTGCCTACCTTCTACCCCATCGGCCTGTATCAAGTACCAGCCATCAGGTAATTCGCTTATATCTATTTGGGTGGAATTGGAGTTGGTAGCTTTCTCTGTTTGTAGTAGCCTGCCGAATAGGTCGTATACTTCAATGCTACTTATACCCCTGCCAGTAGTGCTAATGTGTAGCTTGCCTGTACTTGGGTTGGGGTAAGTGCTTAGGGTTTGTGTTCTTTCTTTTATGCCTACTGTTACTTGCAAGTCTATTCTTACAATACTATCGCAACCTAGGCTTGTGAAAACGGTATCGTAGTATGCTCCTGCTGTGGTTCTATATTTTCCACCTATTAATACGCTATCGCCACTTGTAATAGTTACACTGCTAGTATTAAAGGCCGTATCACCAACTACTAGGTCAATGGTTACCATACTATCGCAACCAAAAGTGCTACTATACATCTCCGTATATCTACCCGACTGGGCATAGCCATAAAAGCTTTCACCTTGGCAGATAGTGGCACTTAGCTGCGTATCAATTGGAGCTACTACTACTAGTACGGTGAATTGAGTATCTTTTTTAAAGGTGCAATTATTGTCCGTTGCAAGTATTTCTAAAGCAAAAGTGTCTCCATAAAGTTGGCAATCAATAGGTATCGGTAAGGTGAATTCTAATTCTGCAAATTCGTCGCTGGTGGCAAACTCTTGCCATGCAAAAAGGCCGCTAGTATCAATAACAGTAGCCGATACACTATCAGAACTCCCAAAGTCAGAAACTATAGCGTACAGAGAAAACGTATCGCCTAGTGCAGTTTGATAAGCACCAGACATGCTTGGAATAAGATCAATAGAAGGAGGAGTAGGATTTAGTCCATTTTTAAAAATTGCATCTAATACTACCAGCGTTAGCTCAAAGCGACTTACACTCAGCGGTATCCCATTCCTGAATTCTGAAACAACAATGCTGGTATAGCCTACAGATAAAGTACTTGCCGTAAAACCCGATATGACTCCTGAGGTGGAGTCTATAGTTAATGGCATTAGTAGGTCTATGGGCTTTGTAAAGCTGAATCCGCTCACGTAAGTTCTGGCTGTATCTTTAGCTATTAGTGGGCTAGCCAATGCAAAGTGCAAGCTATCGCCCTCTTTATCTACCACCAAAGCATCAAAACCAAATGCCTCGTTGGGAAAAACATCAATTAACGGTTCATTCCTGTTAAATACTGGGGTGCTATTAGGCAGGCTACTAAGCATAAGCACCTCCGTATAGATGTCCTCACGAATGCCAGAATTTGTGACCGATCGACAACATTCAGTATGAGATATAACCAGATCATCGCAGTTAGAAGGCAGCACAAGCGACCCCGAATACTTACCCAGCTCAATACCCCATGGTGCAGAGCCTCCTTGGCAGGTGAAATTTTTAACCCTACATATATCAGTAGGCACAATGGTGTCTAGGTTTAGTATTACCATAGTATCAATAGCACAGTTCTGGCTTTGTATACTTATGGCTTCTACAGGTAAAAGTGCTATTCCATCACAATCACGATAAAAATGGAATGAAATTGTAGTTTGACCAGTACTATCAGTACTATACTTTAGCGACTGACCAATAGTATGGGCCGCCCAGCTACTTGTAGCAATACATATGGTTAGAATGAACAGAATAAAACAACGCAACATACCTAGTTTGTGCCTAATATAGTAATTTGAACTAAATACTTAATACAATAGCATTAACAAGTTTTTACCTACCGCATCAGCAGCACCTTAGCTACTTGCCTACCCTGTTCGCCCTCGGCTTGTATCAAGTACTAGCCATCGGGTAGTTCGGTAGCTATCATTACCTTAGTTGTATTTCTACAACCGTATTCTGCCATTATCATTTCTGAAAAAGGAAAAAATATAAGTGGCGTTCGTAAGACCAGTAGTAGCAGGCATAAAATCCCCATTTTCACCCATTTACGCTCGTTCCTCGTTTTTTCGTAAAAATTAAGCGTATGTTTATCAGCTACTTACACATAAACATATCCCTTTCTATGGCGTAAACCCTTGTTAGCAGGGGCGTTGCCCAAGTTGCCTAACCCGCCAAAACTCGGCCTGAAAGCCGCACTATCACTAGGTCCATTTCTGGCAGTGCACCGCAACGGTACCAAATCATTCCATTTTGGGCAGTTTGTGTCCATTTGTGCATGTTCTGATATATGGATGCCTATCAGTCACTCCAAATTTTACCTAATTTCGTCCCCATGCGGTATTTAGCTATTCTTATACTATTCATCAGCTTAGCGGCAAATGCCCAGCAGGTAAAAAACATAGCAGTAGCCTTTCAGCAGGTGAATCACTATCCAAAAGTAATATGGGTAGAAAATTCGCTAGATGTGCCCACCAAAGGCGGTCACCTACAAGGCATTCAAGTAAGGGATGATAACAAAGCCTACATCAGCGGAAGCTCAAAAGAGGTGGCATATATTCTACAATGCCAGCTCAATGAAGCATCGGGCAAGGTAGAGAAGTTACATGAAGTAGGAACTAGCCCCTACCGCCACGCAGGTGGTATACAAATAAGTGGAGCTATGCTGGCCGTTGGTATTGAGGATAATAAGTTGAAAGATAGATCGCTAGTAAAGTGTTTTACGCTTAGCAGCTTTTCAGAAAAGCTAAAGCCTGTGGAACGAGAGGGTAAAATAAAGCGACAAACCGCAGGGGCTACGGCCTTCTACACTAGTGGACCCAATAACATTTTTGCCGTGGCCGATTGGGGTAGCCAACATATTGACATTTATACGTTTTATAATACCGACAGTGTTCCACAATTACTTGGTAGTATTACTCCGCCAGATAGCTTGGGCAGTTACCAAGCCATTAATTTTGTGAGTAGTGAGAATGTGCTGTACCTCGTAGGATTTTACACTAAAGGAATGAAATGCTATGCCAATCTACTACAAACTACTATTAAGCTTGATAGCTCTGGCATTGCTCCATTTAAAAAACTGGAAGTAATGCTATTATCCAAACGTGAATTTCTCACTAGCCAAGGCGCTAGTTTCCGTAACGGCGCTGGGCTAGAGGTTTCAGCCGATGGCAAATTGATGTTTTGGGCCACTGGCAAAAATGCTGGTAAAAGGTTTGTGCTGAATCGTTTTGAATAGCACTTCACCTCTCTCCTATTTCCTTTACCTGTAGCTACTTATAGATACCACAGGCAAGTTGGTAGAAATACCCCAAAGTAGTTCCAAATACATTAGTATTTATCATCTTTCCTTATTACTTTAAAGCACATGAGAGTCCGACAACCCTTCAAAAGGACTTACTGAAAAAGGCTTCGCATTAGCGAAGCCTTTTGTCTTTTTTGGTGGTATTGGTAGCTAAACTACCGACTCCTAACTATACACTATCAGCTAATCCCTATTTACCAGCGTAAGGCACTTCTACCTTTCCTTCTGGTAAACGGAAAAAGCTATCCTTCACATCGGTAAATTCTATGGAGCCAATTTTGGCTTCGCCCAATTGTTTGGTGAGTCCTTCTTCTTCAGTCCATCCCCAAAATTTCCAGGTAGTGGCTACTGGTATGTTGGTACGGAATTCTTTGTAGTCTTCATAAGTTATCGCGTGTGGATCGGCTGAGGCCTCACCAGCGCTTTTGCTGTAAGTCACTATATAGGCTAAGGCATCTAGCAGATTAGTTTGCGGATTGCGGTAGGCAATGTACCAATCCTCGTGCGAATCGCCCGTGCCGGGGGTAAAGGTAAGTTTGGCCGTTGGGTAGTTGGTACCATCTAGCTCACGATCTTTATCCGTAGCCCAAATAGTGCCTGGGTCGCTTAGTTTGTAAGGGGCGGCAAAAAAGTAGCTCCATGTAAATAAGTCGAACCTAGCCTTGGCGTACATCGCCGTATCAGGGTAGAGGTAAACTTTCTCGCCATCAAATAGCATTTGGGTGCCATTGTCTTCTACCATTAATATGCGGTCGTAATTAGTAGTTTGGGTAATGTATCCTGCAAATCTAGATTTTCCACCAAAGCTTAAATCGAGCCTGTACCCTACGGCCTTGTTGCGTTTAAACATATCCATACGGTGAGCCTTTTCAATGGGCAGCACAAAGGGATGCACGGTGCTTTCTGGTTCTTTTACTTCTGCTGCTTCTTCGGCAGCGGGGCCGCAAGAAATGAAGAATAGCACAAACACCAATAGGCCTAAATAGCGATACATAGCAATAGTTTTAACAAAGGTAGAATACTATTAATTGCTAGCGCGGAAAGTAATTGACATTTGCATTGGTAAATGACTACCTGCCAAAACGCCCTGCCAGCGCTAATGGTGGTGATTCACATTTCTAAACTCCATAGGTTTAAATCAAAGCAGCTAATCCCCTACTAGTAGTTTTTGTCTCTTTTTAAAGTTATCGCATCAGCATAAAAGCCTGGCTTATTCTGGTGCGCCAATATGAACTTTTGGAGCTCATCGGTAGAAGCCGTTAGGGTAACAAAATCGTTTATCTGAATATGAGCTAGTGCGTCTTTATTTTCTTCTAAATAGTCTTCCACCCAATCGTAATTAATAAGGTAGACCTTTAAGGTTTCCTTCTCTATTATCACCTTTGCAAAGGAATGAGTAGCTCGGATATGAAATTTCAGGAACACATTCTCCGTACTTAAATGCTCTCTAGGTAACAGGTCTAGAAAAGTATCATCTCCCAGTTTCATTAAGTGGGTTGTGAAATCAGCCACCGTGCACATCGAGTAATCTTGGGGTGCATTATAGGGGTCTTCGCAATACTTATAGTTCAGCTTATAACTTAACGCGTTAGGCTCTTCAAAAGTTAGCAAGGTGTTCTTATTTATCCACCTACCTGTAAGGTTTTCATTAACTACCAAGTCACTCTTTTTAAACAAGGGATTGAATGAAGTGATAATACATCCACTTAAAAGGATGATGGGTAAAACAATAAAGACTAGCTTTTTCATAATGGTTTCGTATTTAAGGGTTTATAACGCTAAAAATACCTCTGCTTTTTTATATTAAAAATGACCTTAATCATCACTTTCATCTGACTTTAGTCATCAATTACCGATGTTATTCAACACCAATTATTATGAAACTCAAAATCCCAAAGCCGCTGTAGCCATGCTTTCATGTGGTGAAATCAAGGAGATATGTGTTAATGGTAATAGATCAGCAAAAGTAATGGATTCCGCCACCGTATTGCGCTATTAATTCGCTGCCTCGTATGGGTTGCACCACGACCCAAACAACCTAAGCACAACACTTCCAGTCATTTAAAAATCACTAAAGCACAACTATTATTCTTTTAACACTTAATTATTTATTAGTTTAATGATAACTAACCAACCTATCATACTATGAAAGCCTCCTACTTTTCCTACGCAGCTATTGCTGCTAGTGTCTGCTGTATTCGTAAGTCTAAAAAACTCCATCCTGTACTCAGCAGATCACTTATTCTGCTATTTCTGTTAAGCCCAAATTTGACTTTTCTCGCTTATTCTCAAGACGAATCTCTTCTATATCCCAATGCTTCTATTGTTGGTAAGTTTGGCGAACGAGCTTCATTACATGCAGATGTTGAGGGATTCCCCAACAAAGATCTTACCATCGGCTTTTGGCTGAGATGGGGCGGAGCACCAGTAAGAATAGAAGATGATGGCAGTACCCGTATACCATCAGACTCGAAGGCGGAATTCAGTATCCCATTTAGGTATACTACTGATATTGATAATGATCAAGGGTTACGTTTCATGAACCTTGACAAACTAGAAGTATGGTTTTCGGGTTCAAGAGTGGTGGCTGTAGAAAACACCAATTTTGCAGATGAGAAGTGGCACCACTTAGCTGTTAGAATAAAAGATGTAGGCGATGCTTATTCATTTGATATAGAAGTGTACAAAGACGGAGAACTGGTGCAAATGGATAAGAATAAGCTGTACCACGATGAAGGAGTTACTATTTCTACAGCGGGGGAAATAGTAGTTGGCCGTAATAAGCCTGGAGAATCGAACGGAAACTATTGGGGCGATATTACCTCGGTGATAATACATGATAACACTAATAATGGAGTAGTTGATATTACAGAATTGATGATGTTAGGGTCATGGGAAGCAGAAAGCCAATACATCTACTGGCCAGGTAATAAGGGACACGCCAAGTACAAAGGTCATCCAGCTAAGTTTGGGGTCTCTAAAGTAGATACCATTTACTATTCTACACTTACCTTTAAAAATGATTCTGACGATGAGATATACGTATTTCATGATAAGAACGCAAGTTTTTTAAGTTCCGGTGCAACTCACGAAGTGTTTCTAGGGCAGATAAAGGACACCCTAAAGCCCGACGAACAGGTCACTTTTGAAAATGATCTGAACAGGCCGAATGAGTGGTTTTTAGGCCCTAGTTTCTATTTTAAGCATGGGCAGCTATGCAATCCTCCAAATGCAGGTCCATTTGAATGTGTTTATTCTCGACCTCGACAAGTAGACGCCAACCCAGATGAGGGACGAAAAAGAGGGGTTTATGGAGATAGAAGGTATAACGAGCAAACCTATTTAATGGCTCATAATGGACACTCCAACAAAGCAGATGGTTGGTCTTATGCGCAGCAGTCGTTTGATATTCCCGAGCTACTTGCTTATCATAACGTTAGGGCTTTAGAGGTTGACCCATACTTAGATAGTGGCCCCGATGGAAATTCTGTAGACCTATATCTATACCATACACGGCACTACCAAAGCGATAGAACATTGACGGATGCTTTAAAGCAAATTGGCTATTTTCTTAAATGGCACCCTAATGAGATAGTAACCTTGTTTTTAGAATTTGATGGAGACTTACCACACGCACCTCATGAAAAAAGACCCAGCGAACTCACCGACAACCTATTTATAAAAGCATTACACGATGCAGATGTTTTTGATATGGTTTTATGGCCTGACAGAGCTCCGGAAGGTGCCACCGCCACAACTGTACAACGCCCAACTATAAGTGAACAGAAAGCAAGAGGAGGACCATCAGTTAGCAATATCACATATGAATGGCCCTTGGTAAATGAAATGGTCAGTAGTGGTAAGCGATTAGTCATTTTTGCAAACCATTTTCTTAAGCAGGGCTATGGAAACAATGCCTATGCCGATGATAATGCCTCTACAATAATGCCATTTAAATGGAGATACCTAAGGGAATCAGGCTTCTCAAATCAAAACTTGTATAATTTATCTTGGCATGAATGCGATATGCAACATCGTGGTATTTGGAATTCGGTAGACAGGCCATTGTTCCTATTTAATCACTTTCCCCTGATCTCGCTACCTGTTTTTTGGGATCGAGTAGGTCTCCCTCTGTTCCATGGATTGAACGACGCACATACCACATTGACCAGGATCAAGGTTTGTGTTAAAGAGGTACAATGGCCACCCAATTTTATT
>CAYGTK010000040.1:0-2395 GCA_964352775.1 uncultured Chitinophagaceae bacterium | reverse complement strand
TAAGCATGAGATTGAAAAAAAGTAGTGGCTGCACTAAATAAAGATATCTGGCCCTTGCCCGCAAATCAACGGATTGATGCCATACAGAGGTTATCTATCATAGACAATAAGATCATCCTTCGCCCTACACTGCATGGACCGCTACGTCCTCCTTCACACGATGAGTTAAAATAGTAGACTTACTTTTTAAATAGCTATCACACAATTACTGGTAATTGGTAATTAAAGAAACCTAATTCCTAACCGCTGTACCTGTGCAATCGGCAAAGGGAGAGCCATCGTCTTCATAAGCAATGGTAAGGGTAAGCCCATCGGCCGATAGGGTGGCGCTGCCAATAAGGTTGTCTACAAAAAGTAAAGTGCTACCTGATACGCTAGCATGATCATTACAGCCAAAATCGTTACCGCACTCTAGGCCACGAACGTATACATATTTATCGTCGCTGTAGGCAGTATCAGTAGGTTCTTCTATGAAAAAGATGTTGGATACTTGGTCGGGCCCCTGGATTGGCCTGTTAGGAATAAAGCAATTTGCCGTTATGGTATACGAGCCAATAAAGTTATCGCGAGGCAACTCTATTTTACGCCCAGTATCGCCACCATCGTCATCGTCTTCCTCGCAAGAAACAAATAAGGCACTTATGGATAGGGCAATGGCTAGGTAGTAAATCATATTCTTCATCGGGTTCGTATTTAGCATAAACTTAAACAGAAAAGATTTAGCTCTCCAAATCGCTTATGTTCTGCTCTAGTTCGCTCATGTATTGATCTAACATCATGTTGTAAATCCAACGTGTGGCATAGTACGAAACTGGGGTTAACACTAATATAAGTACCCCTAAACTCAACATGGTTTCTAGGTTACTTAAAAACTCAAAAGAGTTTAACTCCTCCATCGATTTACTGCGAAGCAGCGCACCTGTCGCAATACCCACGGGATAAAGTAAAAGCCCAACTCGTTGCTGAATCTCCGTCCAATCAACTACCTGCTTGCGGTATCGCTTTAAGGTGGCCAATAGCGACATTTCGGCTGGAACAAACACATCAATTTTATTGTACAATTTAATGGTGATGTGTAACGCCCAAATGCAAAACACAATTAGCAAGACCAGCAAAAACTTCAACAACAGCACTTGGTATACAAATAAAGCTGCTAGGGACAATAGTATTGCGGGTATGGTGAATGCAATATTGTAAAATAGCATACGCCTTAGTTTCAATAAGGGGCCATGTCCCTTAAGATTAGTGGGGTCTATTTGACTAAGCATATTGTCTAATTCCGGTTCCTCTGGGGTATTCAAGTACCATATCGATTCCATATCAATTCGTTTTATGTTGAAGTATTAATTTTAATTTCTCTTTAATTCGGTGAAGTTTCACACCTATATTGTTTGCCTGTAAACCAATAGCCTCGGCTATCTCTGGGTTGTTATATCCTTCTAAATGCATAGAAATTATAGCCCTATCGGTAGGCACCAAAGTGCGTATGGCCAAATACAATCGTTCACTCTCAGGGTGCTTGCTGTTATTCAGTAACGGCACATCATCTGGCAGTTCCGTATACTGCAATCGCTGCGATTTTTTCAGGTAGGTAAGCAGGGTATTTAAGCTTACGCGGTATAGCCAAGTGCTAAACTTGGCATCAGCCCTAAAGTTGGGCCACGCCTTCCAGGCATTATATAGTATCTCTTGATACAAATCTTTCTTTAGCTCCGCATCATCTACATACAAGTGGATGAGCTTGTAAATCACCCCCTTGTTGGTCTTTACAAGGTCAATAAATTCGCCCGACTGCATTCTTCTAAATTACTGCTAGTTGGTTTATTGAAATACTTCTAGCAGCGTAGTCATCACAAAGCCAATTACCAATAAGGCATGCGCAAGCAGCACAAAGCGCTGCCATAAAGGTTTAGCACCAAAGGACTGGCGCGTATTAAATGGATCGAATAGCAGAGCGATACCAGAGTAGCAAACGGCTGAATTCAAATCATTTGTCATCCACCAAAATCCAAGCGCGGTCATCATAAACACTATGTAAATAGGTCGGTTGTATTCCGAAAGGTGTATCGTTTTCTTTTCCGTAATAGTTTTCATAATCATCAATTTGCCCTATTAGTAGCTTTTACTGCCCGATTATTACAAGCTCCCGAAAAAAAATAATATATGGTTGATAAAATCGGCAGCTAAAGCCGCTTCAGCAACTTCTCCAGCCGCCTTTGCTTGGCATCGGTATTGCAATCGGGCATACGTTCGCGAAGCACTTCGGCAAAGCGTTCTTTATCGCGGGTATTGCTCTTATCTATCAGGCTGAAGGTGCTTTCGGCGTAGGTAGGCATTTGGTTGGGTGGGGCTTTCAGTATCTGCTCTAGCAGCAAAGGGAATACTACCTCTAAGT
>CAYGTK010000039.1:0-23719 GCA_964352775.1 uncultured Chitinophagaceae bacterium | reverse complement strand
AAGGTGATAATGATACTTAGCCGCTTTGGTACGCCCAAGAAGTAGAAGGAATTCGAAGAGACGTAAGAGTAGTTAACCTTAGCTTACTAGGTGTAGATTGGTACATCAACCAACTTCGCTATGCGGCCAATGATGCTGCTCCGGTTAAGCTTGCACATTCTGAAAGAAGTGTACTAGGCGACAACAGGAACTTCGTTCAAAGTTTTGCTGACAAACGCATTGAAGAGAATAAACACTATGACTTAGAGCGCATTATTAAATTCATAGCTAGCGACGACAAGGCTAATAAGTTACAATCTCAAAATGGAGAGCTTATCTCTTACCTACCTACACGTAAGGTTAAGATGACCGTAGATAAAGCTGCTGTAATGCGTAATAATGTGGTTGGTAAAGATCACAGAGACCGTATTGTAGATGAAATGCAATGGACCATAAGTAAGCGTAACCTTTACAAGAACGACCTTATTACTTTGGACATAGTTGCCTCTAACCTTTGGGAACGCCCAATTTACTTTGCTGTGTCAGTTAGCCCTGGTAGCCACTTAGGATTGAACGAATATTTCCAACTGGAGGGCTTGGCTTATCGTGTTGTTCCAGTTAAGACCGCGAAAGTAGGTGGCCGTTATGGTTACATTGCTAACGACATTATGATAGATAATGTGATGAGTAAGTTCAAGTGGGGGGGTATTGAGCGAAAAGTGAATGCTTCAGCTGAACAAATAGAGCAGTTGGACTGGATGAGCACCCAGCCGCAAGATGTATTCTTAGATGAGAACATTTTACGGATGACCATGAATTTACGAAGCAACTTCGGTAGATTGGCAGAGTCATTCTTAGTAGCTGGTGATAAAGCGGGTGCAATAAAGGTATTAGACAAGAGCTTATTCGTAATGCCATACCAAACGGTGCCGCTAAATGTTTTTGTAGCTAGTTATCCAGAACTATATTACAGAGCAGGCAATAAGGAAAAAGCACGCCGTTTGATAGAACAACTGACCTACGGGCAGAGCCAGAACTTGAAATACTACCATGATATTCTGGACTTTGAAGGTTCACGTGAAAAAGCAATTCGTTCAGCTTCTGTAGTTGCTGAAATGGCTCGTATAGTTAGCACCTATGACAAGGAGTTTCAAGAGGAGTTTGCCTTATCTATAACTGCAGTTGAGCCATTAATGATGATATACCGAGGAAGACGATGAAAACCAAGAATGTAGTTTTCGGTAGGCATCCTGTATTAGAGGCCTTTAATGCAGGGAAAGGTTTCGAGAAGATATTACTTCTCAAAACATCTGATTCACCTGAATTGAAAGAGATAGCCTCTCTAGCTCGAAGGGCAGGTACACAGGTGCAGTATGTTCCTTCTCAGAAGTTGAATTCTATCACAGGAAAGAATCATCAGGGGGTTATTGCATTCATTTCCTTGATTCAATATTACGACTGGCAAGATGTGTTAGCACAAGCCTATGATGAAGGAAGGTCACCTTTATTCTTAATGTTAGATCATATCACAGATGTTGGTAATTTTGGTGCAATAACCAGAACTGCACTTGGTTGTAAAGTAGATGCCGTAATTATTCCAGCAACAGGTGGTGCACAGATCAATGCAGATGCCATTAGGTCATCGGCAGGTGCGCTTAACAAGATGTACATCTGTAAAGTGCCCGACTTGGTAGCTATAGCGAAGGAATTTAAAGCAAATGGCATAAAGCTATTTGCTTCAGCAATGAAAGGGTCGAAAAATAGCTACGAACTTAGTATGACAGACCCTACGTGCATTATGATGGGTGCAGAACATAAAGGCCTAAGCAAAGAGTTACTAGAGCTAGCTGATGCAAGTTTTAAACTTCCTATGAGCAAAGAGCTAGAATCATTCAATGTATCAGTAGCGGCTGGTATGATATTGTATGAATTGCAACGTCAACGTGAATTAGCTGCTGGTTAAGCCAGTTGTGGTAAGCCTAATTTTATTGCCACATTATCGAGCATGTCTTTCGTCATGGTAGCCATGTCATATTCTGGTGTCCAACTCCAATCAGTACGTGCATATTCATCATTTACACTCGCTGGCCAGTTACGTGCTATTTCCCTTCTAAAATCGGGCTTATAGCTTATCTCAAATTCTGGTAAATACGACTGTATCTCCCTCGTAAGATCATCTGGCGTAAACGTCATAGAGCCCACATTGTAGCTTGCCCGTACTGATAATCTATCTTGAGGAACATCCATTAACAATAGCGTCGCTTGAATAGCATCAGGCATGTACATGTACGGCAATTTGCTATCTTCTTCTAAAAAGCATTCGTATTTACCATCTTGTAAAGCCTTGTAGAATATCTCTACTGCCCAATCAGTAGTTCCACCACCAGGCTCGCCCTTATAGCTAATTATACCTGGGTACCGAAGGCTGCGAATATCTAACCCTTTATTGTAGTGATAGTAGTGGCACCATCGCTCTCCAGCTAATTTACTGATCCCGTAAATGGTATGTGGGTCAGTAACCGTGTATTGTCCCGAGCGCTCAATTGGGGTACGCTTACCGAACACAGCAATGCTGCTTGGCCAGAATATCTTTTTTACGCCCATATCCACAGCTATCTCCAAAATATTGAGCAAGCCATTCATATTTATCTCCCAAGCTAATCGTGGGTTCTCCTCCCCTCTTGCTGAAAGTATTGCAGCTAAGTGATAGATCTGTGTGATATTGTGATCGCCAATTACTTGGCGCACTTTCTCTCCATCCATTATGTCTATCTCAAGATGCACTCCAGCAGTAAACACAGGGTTGTTAGAAGAGCGAATATCCGAAGTGATAACCCGGTCATCTCCATATTTCTCGCGCAAGGCTATGGTAAGCTCAGTACCTATTTGGCCCAAAGCTCCCAGCAATAAAATATTTCCTTTCATATCATTTTCTTAGGGCCAGCTAAGCTAGTTATTTCCACAACAGTTAAATAGCGTTAAGGCAGACTTTACGAATTATTAAAAGCGAGGCCAAAGTTCTATTTTTAGACCCCATACAATCTGTATTTACATGAGTAATTTCGACTTTAAAACAGCTATTCTGCCTCACTTGTTGGCTATTATCGTTTTTGGTGCAATCAGCTATGCTTATTTCAATCCATTACTTCAAGGCAAAGAACTTACACAACACGATAAAGTGCAGTCGAAAGGTATGATGCAAGAGATGCGTCAATATCAAGAAGAAACTGGCGAGGTTACTTTATGGACGAATTCCATGTTCGGAGGTATGCCCACCTTCCAGATATGGGGGTACTATCCTTCCAACCTGCTTACGCCAATCATTCAAGGCGTCAAAGCTGTATTCATTGGAGAATCTCACTTGCTATTCTTTCTACTTGTAGGCGCATATATTCTTGGCTTAGTACTTACTGGTAATGTTTGGCTAGCAGCAGTTGGAGCTATAGCCTATGCCCTAGGGTCCTTTAACATAATTAGTATTGAGGCAGGCCACTTAAACAAGGTGAGGTGTATGGCTTTGATAGCTCCGATACTTGGTGGGGTCATACTTTCCTTTAGAGGCAGACCGCTACTTGGTCTGGTTCTATTTACCATGGCATTAGGCCTGCAGATACGTTCGAATCACTTCCAGATCACCTATTATACTATGCTTATTTCGGGAGTGATAGGTGCTTATTACCTATACAAAGCAATAGCTGATAAAGACCTTCTTAAAAGCTTCTTGATGCCTTCAGGAGCTTTGCTAATTGGATTGATATTAGCTCTTGGAAGTTCAGCCTCACAGTTATGGTCAACTTATGAGTATTCGCAGTATACTATGCGTGGTGGTAAGTCAGATCTTACCATAAAGCAAGCTCAGCAAGGTGACGATGGCGGGTTAGATAAAGACTATGCTTTTTCTTGGAGCTACGGTATAATGGAATCATTCACAGTTATCATTCCAGGTTTCATGGGTGGTGCATCAGCTGAACCACTAAGTGAAGATTCACATACCTATAAAGCTTTTGTAGAGAAAGGGGTACCCAAACCACAGGCCAAGCAAGCAATTCAGCGTATTCCAACCTACTGGGGCGACCAACCTTTTACCGCTGGTCCGTTGTATTTTGGAGCCATCGTTTGCTTTCTATTCATACTGGGACTAACCGTATCTGATAACAAATTGCGTTGGGCAATTCTAATAGGTGCCATTCTCACCTTGTTTCTAAGCTGGGGTAAAAATTTCTCGAGCCTTAATTACTTCTTGTTCGACCACTTCCCCATGTATAATAAATTCCGAACCCCATCAATGTGGCTTTCGGTAACCAATGTACTGTTCATCATGGCAGGTTTTTTAGGATTGAAACAATTGATAAGTAGTGATCAAAGCAAAAAAGAGCTTTGGAAAAAAACCACTATTGCTGCTGGTATAACAGGGGGTGTAGTACTATTATTTGGCCTAATAGGTAGCTATATGTATGACTTCGGGGCGGCAGCTGATGCACAACTTGCTCAAAGTGGCTATCCAGTTGATGCTATAGAAAAAGACCGTGCTGGAATGCTGCGTGCTGATAGTTTTAGATCAATACTCTTTATTGCTTTGGCGGTAGGGTTGATATGGGCCTATTTACATGATAAGCTAAAGGCTACTTACTTTTTAGTTGCTTTAGGTTTGGTATCGCTAATTGACTTATGGGTGGTAGATAGCCGCTACCTGAATAAAAGCAACTACTCTAAAGCTAAAAAAACAGAACAACGAGTACCAACTCAAGCCGATCAACAAATATTGCAGGATAAAGACCTTAGCTACCGTGTATTAGATCTTTCAAGAAACACCTTCAATACTGCTGATGCAGCCTATTGGCATAAGAATATTGGTGGTTACCATGCAGCCAAGCTGCGGATATATCAAGAGCTGATAGAGAATCGTATACAAGCAGAAATGCAGAAGTTAAACGCAGGCTTAGGTGTAGATAATATACCTGTGCTAAACATGCTCAACCTAAGGTACCTAATAACTGCACCCGACAACGTTGTGCCTAGTCGAAATGGATTAGGTAATGCTTGGTTCATTAATAAGATAGATGTGCTACCTAGTGCAGATGAGGTAATGACTCGAATGGCCAAATTCGACCCTAGAACTACTGCGTTTAGTTTCCCTAAGTATGAAGGCGATCTTTCGAAAGGGACTTCCTTCTCACCTGAAGGATCGACCATTACTTTGACTAGTTATGCTCCTAATAAATTAGAATACAAAGCAAACTCAACTGCTGATAACTTTGCCGTATTCTCGGAGATATACTACCCAGCCGGATGGACAGCTATGATAAATGGACAGCCTACCGACTTTACACGTGTGAACTATGTGCTTAGGGGTATGTATGTGCCTAAAGGAGAACACAACATTACCTTTGAGTTCAAGCCAAAGTCGTACTACATTGGTGAGAAGATCTCTCTAGCCTCATCTATTCTGATCTATTTATTACTAATAGGTGCTATCTACTTAGGTTTGAAGTCGTCTGGCAGTAAAGAGAAGCAAGTTAAAGCTTAGGCTAGCAGCTTAGCATATAGTTCGTGATAACGAGCTGCAACTACAGGTTTGGCAAAGTGAGTCTCTACCTTATTTCGCGATGCCTTGGAGAATTCTGCCAGCTTGACCTTATCATTCAGCAGTACTTTAATACTCACTGAAAGGGCTTGTGCATCCTCTAGTGGAGGAAGGTAACCATTCACCTTATCATCTATCAGATCTGCTAATCCACCTGTTTTAAAGGCTATACTGGGCACTCCACAAGCCATGGCTTCCATCACCGTGTTGGGCAGGTTATCTTGTAATGCAGGAGAAACGAACACGTCGGCACTATTATATACTTTACTCACCTCCTCAACGCCAGAAATGCTGCCAAAATGATGAACTGGGTAAGGTAAGGCTGAAAGCATACCTGCATCTTTTTGACCGAAGGCTAGTATTATCAAGTTCTGATCAAAACTTTCGTCCTGTTTTAGCAACTTCAAGGCATCTACCAAATAGTTGAGCCCCTTACGCTTATCTGATAGCTTAGCTGCCGCGAAGAGTAAATAACTATCTGCTTTGGGAATATTAAAATGCTTCCTACAAGCATCCTTATCCAAAGGCTTGAAGACTGATGTATCTATGGGGTTGGGGATAGGCTGGAAGTTTGCGTGCTTTAGCAATTCACTTCTTCTCCCCTCTTCTGATAGCCAAGAACTACAAGTAACGAATTGAATTTCAACCTTCCTATACAATTTCCTTTTTTGCTTCCAAGTGCGATGAGCAAGATCAAACAGACCTTGTAGTTTCAAAATTGGGTTCTGCTTATCGTCGCTTAAAAAACTCTCGTTGCGACCAGCGTAGTGCTCTATACCACAGAAGGCCCACATATCGTGTAAGGTCCAAACTATGGGTTTACCAAGCTGGTACAATTTCTCAATACTATCCAGCGATAAGAAACCTTGATTGAACCAATGTAAGTGCACCACATCCGCTTCTTGAATAAAGGGATGATCGGAAACATCTTGACCAAAGCCAGCAGTAGACACTTGAAAGCGCATTTCCTTATCGGTCTCAAAAGGAAGAATGGTAAGGCGTTCAGCAATTTTATTCAGTTGATACCGCTTACTTGACCAAGCGGAATCGTTAACGGCTATCACATCTGGATGGTGACTTTCATTTTCTGCACAAAGTAATTTAGCAGTTGTATCTGGTCTATCGTTAAGGGCCTTTACTAAGCGCATGGCCGCTATAGCCGCTCCTCCCGATCGCTGAAAGGTACTTAGCACGGCTACTTTCACAGCAGAGTCTTTAATTGTTCTCTGTATACGGATAGCTTGCTTTCCAAAACATTCTTATCTACTGAAAATTGCTGGTAGGTGCTATCCGTTTTAATGGTTATTGGGGCTTTTAATTCTTGAAGGTTTACGTAGCGATCAGTATAAACATCCATCGCATTCATATCTTTAAGAAAACCAGCTATTTTCCCTTTACCAGGCTGGGTATAGTCTAACACGGCATTTCTACCGTTAACCACTGTTTGCAGCACTACGGAGTGAAAGCGCATCCCTACACACCAGTCTGCCAATTCAAAGGCTCTGATAGTCTCTTCCAAAGTCAATGGAACATTTTGAACACTCACGTTCTCTTGCTCCATCCGTATGGCCATATCATTCAAAAAATCACGATCATCATTCCCTACATGGAAATAATGCATTGGTATTAGTTTGATGGCTTTATCATTCGTTTCAGCTATAGCTTTTACAAATGCGCTAATATGTTGATTTACAGTAGTAGCCTGCGGATCTTGACTATATTCTTCTGGAAAATGGCGAAGGTTGATAGCTATGTAAGGTTCAACCGACCGTTTTGGTAGTTCTTGATAAGATAGCACACACCTAACTGCTGGATCTAAAGAGGTGTTGATCTTATTCGCATCTAGCTTTGGCGATAGCCTTAATAACTCTGCTTTTGATGCCGAGTCGCGTAATACTATTACATCTGAAGTAGCAGCTATATTCCCAACTGTCCGTTGATGTCTCCTTTTGAAAAGCGGACCAACTCCACAGCCATATATCATGGTTTTAACACCTTTTTTACGAGACCGCTTAAAGGCATATTCCACCATGTACAAGGCGTTCAAGTCCATTAATGGACCACCGCCCATTATCATGAGCTGCGAATTATTTATGGCAGCTTCTAAAGCTTTATCGTCTTTAGAATCAAATAGGTTGATCTTAAGGTCTGACAGCCCTGTTATAATTTTCAAAAAGCCCAGATCTTCATTTAAAGTCCGCTCTGAGAAAAAAGGATATAAACTACCTAAATGCACTTCCAATGAAGAACCAAAAACAGCAGCTAGATCAACAATAATTCCTGCAAGAATGGCCCTATCACCTATCGTTTCCGTACCGTACCAACCTACTATTGTAGCCTTCATGCAAAGCGGGCTTTGATGAAATACTTAATCCAGTAATACGATTCATAGAACCAGTTATTGATAAATATCTTCACGCTACTGATAGGCGCTTTTCCATGATAATCGTGAATACAACCGTCGCAATCATTCTTTATGATGTTTTTCCGATGTTCAATATTCTTATCAGCAAAAAATATGTCTTCTCCTTTTTCTTCCCTGAGGCTACCTATTTTGTCACTAGCTACAGCACAGTAGTATAAGTCTCCTCTCGAGTCCATTGTAGCGCCGTTCTCTTGCCAATGGCAACCAAGTAATCGCTTACGCGGCTGAAAGGCTAAGTGAAAGAAAATGGCGAAGTATTTAAACTTCTCCTTTATGTTCTCTGCCGCTTTATATCTGCTATGAAAGAATTCTTTAGCACTCTGAAGGTTATTGTGGTAAAGCAAACTGTATTGATCCACTAACTTCTCACTCTCAATCCGTTTATTCTCAATACCCATGCGGTACTTGATGTCTACCTCATGCATTTTAGCCCAGGCATCTAGTTCTTTTAGGTGGTCAACGTTTTGTTCTACAACCGTACAACCCACATCAATAGAATCACAGTACTTTTCTTTATTGTCTTGAATATGAAGGATAGCAGCTGAGGTTAACGGCCACACTTTTAAGCCCCTTACTTTACTATGCATTTCGCCATAGCCATCAAGCGATATACTTAAGTGAAAGTAAACCCCTTTTGCCTTACAGGCCGCATATATCTTCTCTAAAGCAGGATACAAAAGCTTACGGTTAAACCCGTGGCTTATCATATTCAAATTCTTCAACTGGGGGAGTTCATCCAATATCACTTGGGCAAAATCTGGTAACTGACGAACTAATGTAGGTTCGCCACCATTAATACCCAATGAATCTACTTTTGAATAAATTGGGTCGCGCATAAAGCTACGAAATTCCTCTAGGTCCATCTCATTGCTCCAGTCCATCTTCCAGATGTTACACATTACGCACTTGGCGTTACAACGGTAGGTTAATGGCAGTTGTATCATGGTGGGGTAGTTCTTCTTTTCCCCAGTTACTTTCCTCCATGATGTGCGCGCAAGGAAACCTACTGCACTAGCAGCATTATAAAACTTACTTCCCCTTACTCTTAATTGCTTCAGCATTCATCTTATCTTACTAATACTACAACCCCACTAAGTACAAAGCGTTCGTTATCGCAGGTGTACTTTATCATCCAAGTCTAGATACAAAGCCTAAGTAGTTCTTCAAAAACTATTGTACTTACCTGCAAATATAACAAGCTTACCACTTGAAGTTTAGGTTTCGTAATTATTCGTGTAAGGTGTCTTCTACAAAGCTTTTCGAACTATAAATAACTCCCAAAAGAGTTATCACATATCAATAAGGCGCTTACCTACCTTATGCAAAAAGTCTTTTACAGCTGGAGTAACCTCTGCCTTTTTCGTGAATTTATTTTTCAAACTATTTGGTCGCCCACCTCTAACTACGATAGCTCCGCCCCTAGGTACTTTATTACGGCTTATCGCTTGATAAGCAACACGGTAACCGCGTCTGGCAGTCGGTGTATCCACCTTATCGCTACCATGAAGTACATGCTGGTGGAATATCAATACATCACCAGCATTCAATTCACAGTATTGGGCTTTAGTAAGATCAACACCATCCAGTTTTATCCTATCATGATGCGTTTCGCCTTTTACTCTATACCAAGGAAATCCACCAGTAGTGTGTGTACCTGGTATTACCTTCAAACAACCATTTTCGATCTTGGCATCATCCATGGCCATCCACACAATCAGTTTATCGGTCTCGTCAGGCCTGCTCAAGAAGTCTTGATGCCAAGGCACTTCGTTGTTTCGTCCTTCTGGTTTGTATATCATACTGTTAACATACAGCACTATATCATCACCTAAATAATCTGAAACTGCATCAAGTATTCTCTTATTCTGAGCAAAGGGATGAAACTCAGGATGACGCTGGTATAGATCGTATAATGCACCTTGATCTGACCTGTGCTTCATGTAAGGATCTTCAAAAACATCTTCCAATCCCAACTCAGCATGTCCGATTATTTCGTCGGCCAGCTCCCTTATCGGCTGAAGTTGTTCCTCAGTAAACACTGATCGAAGTATTAAGTACCCATCTTTTGCTATGCTAGTTTCCATTGCTATTAAAATTTAAATCCCAATTCTATAAATCGTGGCGATACATTTGCTTTAAAATAAGCCATATCATCATCCGTATATGTTCCTTTCCATTGACCTACAGAAGCATTCCTGATAAATACATAACCCTTCTTGAAGTTTTTATCTTGCTTAGGCCTCCCTTCTTTTAATTCTACCTTCTTTAATACGTCAGGTTGTGAACGAGCTATGGCTTCCAGAAGTATATCCTGTGGCACATCTATATCAAGCTTCTGAAAGAGTTGCTTGAATGATGAAAGTCCTTCCTCAATTATGTCTTTATACAACAACACATTTGGCTTATGTTCTAACCATCCTTCAACATGATCATTGTAAGCTTTTATACCATATCCTTTATCCTTAATAAATTCAGATAAAGAACCTGCGTAGCTCACGCTTTTCCTAGCCTTTTGGTAATTGTAGTAAGAGATCATCGTATCACGAGGGTCGCGGATAACACAAATGGCTGTGCCAGCCTTCTTAAATGCATCTCTGTAGGGGCGATGTGTTTTTATAACTCTTGGTAGTGACTTATGCGGCCATGATCTCGAAAGATCAGAAACACCTAATTCCGGCAAAATTTCACCCAGATTAAAGAAGTTGACTTCTTTACCCTTTAATTCTTGTAAGGCTATAACATTGGCTAAAACGAATCGTGTGTAGGTATTTCCAGTTTTTGGAAAAGAAGCTAGCAGAATATCATTGCCTCCTAATGCCCGATACTCGGTGTATTTATCAATAGTTCCTTTTAACTTCCTTAAAATCTCCATATACTTGGCCGCCAGTTTTAACAAAGATAGGAATAGTGCCTATCATTGACCAGTATTTACACGCATGGGCATAATCATTCGCCAGAGTTTAAAGAGTTCTATAGCATCCTATTTGGGTATAGCTATTGGTACGCTTAACCTCATGGTCTTATTCCCTCGCTTGTTCGAAGAAGAGCAATTTGGTCTTACACAAGTAATGATCTCCATATCAATGGTGCTTTCTCAGTTCTCTGAGTTTGGCGGAAGTAACATCATTAACAAATACTTCCCCTATTTCAGGGACGATAAGAACAAGCATAATGGAATGATCTTCTGGCTATTGGCGCTTGGATTAATATTCTACGCCGTAGTGATGGGGCTTTTCTTCTTATTCAAAGATCCGATTTTAGCACAGTATGAAAGCCAAACTACATTGATGAAGGCCTTTTACGGCTATATATTCCCAATGGCTTTCTTCTTGTTGATGTATAATCTGCTTGAAGCCTATGCTAGAGCGCTTATGCGCATTACCGTTCCTACTATATTCAGAGAAATAGTTCTACGCTTATTGATAACAGCATCGATAGTGATCTATGCTTACGACTACGTCGATTTTGATGGCTTTATTCAACTCTTTGTAGGCTCATACGGAGTAGTAATGGTTGCCATAGCTTTCTATGTACACTACTTGGGCGGCTTACATCTATTACCAAAAAAAGAGTTTCTAGTCAGCCCAATGATCAGAGAGATCATCTCATTTGGATTGATTACCATCCTTACTACAGCTGTTTGGCGCTTAGTAAGTAACCTAGACATTATTATGATCAGCTATCTAGCGCCCGAAAGTCTGGGTGGAGTGGCAGTATATACCGTAGCCTTTTATATGGCAACGTTTATGCAGGTACCGCAAAGATTCTTGCACCTAATTTCAATACCTGTTGTAGCTAACTTGATTAAAGAGAATGATTGGGATGGAGCTCACGATCTTTTCAAAAAAGTATCACTCAATCAATTCGTTTTAGGAACTTACCTCTTCCTAGGTATTTATGAAAACTTGGGGTCTATTTACTTCTTCTTACCTGAGGTATTCCATACAGGAGCTGTTGTTTTTCTCATTATAGCAGCTGCTCGATTGTTTGATATGACCACGGGTATCAATAGCGAGATCATTCTATATTCCGATCATTTTAGAGTGAGTCTGTTCACGGGGTTATTCCTGCTTATAATAACTATTGTTACCAACTACATTTTTATCCCCCCTTATGGTATTACAGGTGCGGCTATTGCTACTGCGGTATCCTTAACACTATTCAACCTCATCAAGATCACTTTTATCTATTTTAAGATCCACAATCTATCTCCTTTCTCCTACAGCATGCTCAAGGTAATCCCATTAGCAGCGGCAATACATGGACTAATGATGATATTACCGACTGACGATCTGCACCCAGTACTCAGTATTTTGATAAAAGGCAGCTTGATAACACTTATTTACTTTGCCGTAGTCTGGTATTGGAATATCGCACCCGACTTAAAGGGCTTGGCAATGAACACTTTAGATAAGTTCAAGAAAAACTAGTCTACTCGTGTAGCTGAAGAACTAGTCAATTTGAAGATTACTCCCCTAAGTACGATGAACAAGAAATAAAACACCGCCTGTGAAAAGCCGTAATGTTTCACAGAGATATTGAACCGCTCCTTCCAGCAGGTCTTTTGATTTTGAATGGAGAAGCCTGCTATCAGATATTTGGAAAGCACACCATTGTACCGTTCAATACTATCCGCTTTCTTCATAGCTGAAATGCACCAATCAATATCAGCGCTACAGCTATATTTCAAGTCGAATTTAGAACAGATATTACGCTTGGCTATAAACGATTGATGGGCAACTAACATGCCCTTCTTAAAGCTATTTTGGTCAAGCTTAGTTGGCAATTTGCGGGTAGTCAATTCACTTCGTGTACCTAGCACCTTGTTCTGCTCATCTATGTAATGGGTTTCTCCATAAATGATGTCGGCATTACTGTGCTGCTTGGCAAGGCGTTCCACCACTTTATCATCTTCTATGTAATCACCCACATTCATGAACCAAACGTAGTCGCCCATGGCCTTCTCCAAACCTTTATTCATGGCATCATACAGCCCTCCATCGGGTTCGCTTTGCCAGTAAGTTATTCGGTCATCGTAGCTACGGATGGTATCAATAGAACCATCCGTAGAGTTACCATCAATGAGGATGTATTCAATGTATGGATAGCTTTGAGCTAATACATTCTCTATGGTGGCAGCTAATTGCTCACCACCATTATAAACTACCGTAATAATAGAGTAGATCGGGCTACCAGAAGGTGGGAACATGTCCCAATTACCTGCTTCGCGAAGCCCTCCCTTTTGCATTTTATAGTTCGAACTTGATGCCTTGTGCCAATGGAAGCTCGGTACTGTAGTTCAAAGTGTTAGTTTGGCGACGCATGTATACTTTCCAAGCATCAGAGCCTGATTCGCGACCACCACCTGTTTCCTTTTCACCACCAAATGCTCCACCTATCTCTGCACCTGAAGTACCAATGTTCACGTTAGCAATACCACAATCCGATCCGTCTACCGCTAAGAATTGTTCAGCTTGACGCATGTTAGTGGTCATAATAGCTGAAGACAAACCTTGTACTACGCCATTTTGCATAGCTATAGCTTCATCCAATGTATCATACTTAAGCAAGTATAGTATCGGTGCAAACGTTTCATCTTGAACTATCTGGAATTCATTTTTAGCTTCGGCAATGGCAGGTTTTACGTAGCAGCCACTTTCATAACCTTCTCCTTCCATTACACCACCTGGCACCAATATCGTTCCTCCTTCTTCCGTTACTTTTTCAAGTGCGCGTTCATAGTGACCAACTGCATCTGTATCGATCAATGGGCCAACATGATTGTTTTCATCTAATGGGTTACCAATACGTATTTGCTTGTAAGCATTCACTAGCTTTTCTTTCATCTCATCGTATAATGATGAATGAATGATCAAGCGGCGTGTACTGGTACAACGTTGTCCAGCAGTACCTACAGCACCAAATACAGCGCCTGGTATAGTTACATTAAGATCTGCGTTCTCTGTAATTATCATGGCGTTGTTTCCACCAAGCTCTAATAAAGAGCGACCTAGGCGACCTGCAACTGTTGCAGCAACTTGCTTACCCATGCGGATAGAACCTGTAGCCGAAACCAAAGGAATACGCTTGTCGTTAGATAGCAACTCACCGATATTACGATCGCCGATAACTAATCCGCTTAATCCTTCAGGTGCATCATTACGTCTCAATACTTCAGTAACTATGTTTTGGCAAGCAATGGCACACAATGGTGTTTTCTCTGATGGCTTCCATATGCAGCTATCTCCACATACCCATGCAAGCATACTGTTCCAAGCCCAAACCGCTACTGGGAAATTGAATGCAGAAATAACACCTACTATTCCTAACGGGTGATACTGCTCGTACATACGGTGTAATGGACGCTCACTATGCATGGTCAACCCATGTAACTGGCGAGATAGACCAACTGCGAAATCACAGATGTCGATCATTTCCTGTACTTCACCGTAACCTTCTTGTAGCGACTTACCCATTTCGTAAGACACTAGCTTACCTAAAGGTTCTTTGTACTTACGCAATTCCAATCCTATTTGGCGAACTACTTCACCACGCTTTGGTGCAGGCCAAGTACGCCATATTTTAAAAGCTTCATCAGCTGCTTTTACTACAGTTTCATATTCATCAGCAGTAGCCGATTTCACGCGAGCTATTAAAGCCCCATCTACTGGCGAGTGGCTGTGTATCCATTCACCTTTTCCATCTATCCAGTTAGTTCCTGTAGAAGCGCCGAAATTACTATCGTTTACTCCAAGGGCTTGTAAAAAGCCTGTATCTATTGCTGTTGCTGTATCGCTCATCAATTATTGTCTTTTAGAATTCTATTTGTTCAAATAGCGAAAAAGGGTTCGCTTTTTTCAAGTTGACCACAAATGTAATAAGACTCCAGTATCTACGCCCACGATTGGCATTATCCTGGTCATTTTTATTCAAGCCTACGTGCCATGTTTGTGTTCCACCTGCCGATTGAACGATGGTTGCAAGCGGCAAGTTCACTTCCAGAATGTCTTTTATTACCCTTATAGTTAAACCTGCCTCAAAGGCTACATTAAACCTGCTATTTGGTAACCCAAAGAAGGCAAAGCTCATATATGGTCTAACGGGCACTTTTCCGATAATGCTAGAAGAAATATTAAAAGCGGCCATCCAGTTACCTGTCTGTCCAAATGAAGTTCTTGAACGGAAGCCTGCATCTCTTCGAGCTATCTGCTGAGAGAATATACCTGACACATCATTTCTACCTAAGAATAGCTCATCGAATAAAGGGTCGCGCTGAAACTGCTCTACCCCAGGGGCGTAATTCAATCTAAACCTTACATCAGGTACTGTTCCACTAGTAATGTTATTCCATAGAAATGCTCCAGCAAATGCTCTCAACTCCAACCCGTCGTTCTTAGCATTGAATCGGATATTTACTTTCGCTTCGGCCCAAAGCTTGGTGAACTCCCTCCCCTGCTGCAAGTTGATATTAGCCTCCATTGGATATAGCGCATCCCTTTTTCCAACTCCATAACCAATATCAAATACTGTAAAATTGGCTATTCGCTTATCATTCTGAATATCGCGGTTTGAGAAGAGAAATTCTTGCCAAATAGTTACCGTTCTTAACTCAATTGCCTGCTTTATTGGATGATTCGGAGTTTTTGGTTTAAAGTCTAAACGGATAAGTGGCATGAACTTGTTGTACGCCAATGGCTCATTGAACAGATCGTAGCTGAATCGCTTTCCGTAAACGTTGAAATCTATCTTCTGAAGTCTTCCGCCACTTGGCAACCAGTTATAACCTATCCGTCCTAAACCAGTAATAGTATTGGTTGCAGTAGCGTAAAAGGGCAGTAATTCAAATTGAAATCGCTTGCTAGGTAGCAGGTGATTATAAATAGCTAAGCCTACCAGTGTCTTGTCATAATTATTCCAGCCTAAAATAGGCATAAAGAATACCTGTGTTCGGTAGGGATCTTCTAAAGAGCCTATCAACTGAAAGCGGAAAGGTTCTGTTTTGTGTATTAAACCACGAAGGCGATAAGAATCGTTACTACGCTGTATCTGTGGCATTTGCATGGCCGCATCAATACGGAAAGCAGTATAGTTACCCTGCGGAAAACTCACTATTGTATCCTCTGAGAAGCCTGGATACCATTTTGTGCTCACCACACTATCACGATACATAGCCGAGATAGAAACTGGAGTAGTCAACTGACCTTGATTGCTTATAGCTATCTGATAGCTTTCTCCCTCTTCTTTGGGCTTTTTTACTTTGTTGATCTTATAGTCAAGCTTCTTTTTAGTGCCTACCACATCTTTAAAATACCAATCAAGATCTTGACCGCTCACTACTTCAAAAGTACGCTCTAAGTCTTCAGGACCAGGATGCTTAAATTCCCAATCACGATAAAAGGTCTTCATGCAGTTATCAAAAACCTCTTCTCCTAAGTAGCCTCTTAAATGGGCCAGTGATAAGGCTGCTTTAGAATAGGCTATAGCCCCATAATTAGACGACGTAAAACCCTCAGAAGAGGTATTAATAGCCTGGTCTATATTTCTACGGCCTGCAAACAGATAGAATTGCTCGCCGCCATAATTCCGATGAAGGTTTAGGCCAAAGAAGTTATTCAGTCTAGGTGCATCATATATCAACTGAGCATCAGGATAATTGACTGTGTAGTACAGGTCTTCGTAAAAGGAATTGATGCCTTCATCTAACCAGGGGTATTCCCGCTCGTTAAAGCCCAGCTGGCCGTAAAACCAGTTATGCCCTACTTCATGAACTATTACTGTCTCTAACACACGTGCACTGCTAACCGCACCTATTACAGTTATGGTGGGATATTCCATTCCTCCACCTGCGCTCAATGCACTTTCTACGGCAGTAACCACATCGTAGGGATATTCACCTACATATTCCGAGTAGTGTTCTATTCCAGCATTGATGTAATTGATACTTTCCTTCCAAAGCTTAGCTTGAAAATTAGTAAACATACTCCAGCTGGTCACCTTTTTACCACTGGCTAAGGTCACCTCACCTTTCATTACATGAAAATCCTTATCAGCGAACCATGCAAAGTCGTGTACATTATCGATGATGTAGCGCAGGGTCTTTGTTTCCGGATCACTTTCAGGAGTTTCGTACCTTCTGGGAAACACTGTAACGGTATCCGTTGCTAAAGCTTTCTCATTCAACCAGGCCAATTCCCTTTCATTCTGCAAATTTCCAGTTGCCCCTACTATATAGTTAGCAGGCAGGGTTATGCTCACATCAAAGCTGCCGAATTCCGAATAAAATTCTCCTTGATCTAAATAGGGCATCGGGTGCCAACCTTCCTCATCATACACAGCGGGCTTGGGGTACCATTGCGAGATCTGATAACTCTGGTCTTTATGGCCTAGTCGTGAAATACTTTCTGGCAATTTCACTTTGAAAGGTGTAAATATTTCTACCGACTGACCAGGCAGAAGTGGCTGATTAAGCTGTAACACACCAATATCTGGATCTGTCAGATCTAATTTGAAGCTTGCTGCAAATCCGTTTACCCTAAAATCCAATTCATCGATATGCCCTCTATCCTCTTCTTTTATAAAATGAACCTCCCTGTCATCCCAGCCTAGCCATTGTTTTGCAAATGCTGTTTGATTACTACTATAGGCATTGGGCCATAGGTGGAAATAGATAATCCTTAGCGTATCGGGCGAATTATTCGAATAACTAATGGCAATAGTTCCGTTTAATTCATGTTCTTTATCATTGAGCGATACATCAATGTTGTAATTCACCTCTTGTTGCCAAGTATTAGCAGGACTAGCCACAAGATAAGTGTGGATAAAAGCAAGCAAGAACAGAAGAGGTGTTTTATATCTTAGGAATGCACTCATTTGGACTTATCGTAGACACGGATTTGACGAAAGATAAGCGAAAATAAAAAATTGACTTTGCCTGTACCTTCAAGTACTTTTACCACCATCAACTGCACCCTATGCTGAATCCCAATTTTGATGATCTGAATTTTGAAGAGATGAATGACTTGGTATCGCAATTTGAGGACATGATGAAGAAAGACCGTACCCCGTCCTTTATGGATGAAACGTCTTTTGAAAAAATACTCGATTACTATGAGGAGCGTGACGAAGTTGAGAAAGCAATTGAAGTTGCGGACATTGCCACCACTCAGTTTCCATTTTCTTCTAGTTTCTTAGTTCGCAAAGCGCAACTACTTTTTGACAGCAAAGAGTTAGACCCCGCATTGGAACTTCTTGATAAAGCAGAAATACTTGACGCAATGGATGCGAACATCTATTTGCTAAGAGCAGATATCTATGTTTGGCAAGGTAATTATCAGCAAGGAATAGATTCCATTAACGAAGCCATTGATAAATGTGACAAGCAAGAATATGCTGATCTTTATTTAGAACTAGCTGATATTTACGAAGAATGGGAAAAATATGACTTAGTATTTGCCACCCTACGTAAAGTACTACGGCTAAACCCAGACAACGAGGAAGCGCTTAATCGAATTTGGTTCTGTGTAGAATTTACAGAGCAATATGAGGATAGCATCAAGTTCCATAAAGCATATGTAGAGCGAAACCCATACTCTTATTTAGCATGGTTCAATTTAGCTCATGCTTATGCAGGAATGAAACGCAACGATGAGGCGGTAGAAGCCTTTGAATTCGTAATGGCTATTAACGAGACTTACGATTATGCCTATAAGGATTGCGCGGAGCTACTTGTTAAACTGGGTAAATACCAGAAAGCAGCCGATCATTTCAAATCTGCATTAGAGTATTCTAACAAGCCATATAAAGAGCTGTATTATAGCATTGGGCAATGCTATGAGAAAATGGAAAACTACAACAAGGCCCGTTATTACTTCCGCAAGGCGACTAATATTGACCCCTTCTTTGAAGAAGCATTTTACAAAATAGGTTACAACTACCAACTAGAGAATAAGTGGGAAAATGCCATCTCTTCGTATGAGCGTGCTTACAAATTGAGTGATAAGAATTGCGACTACGTTACAGCGCTAGCCAAAGTATATCGTGAAACTGGCGACCTAGACCAGTCGGTAATGATGTATGAAAAGGCCATTGAGCTAGATGAGAAATGCAAAGACCTATGGCTTGACTTAGCTAAAACGCTATTTGAAGCTGGATGCCTTCGTGATGCTTTAGAAGTATTGGAAACTGCTACTGGTAAATTTGAGAATCGTGCTGACATCATGTACACCCGAAGTGCGATGTATTACCAGATCGGTAATCGTAACAGTGCTTTTGTAAGCTTAGAAAGTGGTTTGTTAGAAGACCCTACTATATATCACTTGGCCTTTGATATTACCCCATACATGGAGAACGACCCATCGGTTTGTACTATCCTCGATCAGTACTTGAACTAGCTAGTCCCCTAAATTCTATTTCCTTCTATCTTTGCGCCAGCTAAACAGCTTGGTATGTTCTATCTACAACTTTTTTTGAAAGGTCTGGCAATGGGTGCCGCCAACGTAATACCTGGTGTATCGGGTGGTACTATCGCCTTTATCACTGGTATTTACGAACGCTTGATAGATGCTATAAAGTCGTTTGATATTACAGCCTTAAAAATGCTGTTCAGTGGAGACATTAAAGGAGCATTGAAGCATGTCGACTTTTTCTTTTTGGTGGCTCTTTTCTCTGGTATCGGCGTAAGCATTATCTCTCTAGCCAAGGTCATGAAATTCTTATTCGAGAGCTATGAAGTACTAACTATGGCTTTCTTCTTTGGGCTAATATTGGCTTCCATATATCTAGTTGGTAAGCAGGTTAGCAAATGGGGCATTTCGTCTATCTCCTTTTTATTAATAGGTATAGCCATTGCTGTAGGCATAGCTTTTTTACCGCCAGCACAACCTAATGGCAGCCCACTATACATGTTCGTTTGTGGGATAGTAGCTATATGCAGTATGATATTACCTGGTTTATCGGGCTCATACATCCTTCTCTTAATGGGTAACTATGTATTAATGATGCAAGCCATTAGTGACCTAGATTTGAAGATAATCATCCCAATGGGTATTGGTTGTGTGGTGGGTTTGGTAGCTTTTTCTTACCTCCTCTCCTATCTATTCAAATCGTTTAAAGATCAGACCATTGCCATTTTAACGGGCTTTGTAGCTGGGTCGTTACTGATAATTTGGCCTTGGAAGAACACGATAATGGAAGAGGTGATACCTGGTAAATTCAAACCTACTGGTTATGAATGGTTAGCACCAGAGATGAACACCGAATTCTTCTTAGCCATCGGCCTTGTAGTTTTTGGTGGAGTTGTAGTTCTAGGTATAGAGCGCATGGGCGATGGCAAACCTGAAAAAGGCGAATAATGCGATTGTTCGGGCTTATTGGCAAGCCATTGGGGCATTCTTTCTCTGCAGGCTATTTCAAAGAGAAGTTTAGCAAGGAATACATTTCAGATGCCGCTTACCAAAACTTTGAGATTGAGCATATTGATGCCTTTCCCCAGCTATTAGAAGACCGACCCGACCTGTGTGGCCTCAATGTAACCATACCCTACAAAGAATCGGTACTGCCTCATTTAACTGGCCTAAGTGACGCTGCCAAGGCGATTGGAGCAGTTAATTGCATCCACATTCAAAGCGGTAAATTAGTAGGGCATAATACCGACTACCTGGGCTTTTTACGCTCGCTGAAACCCTTACTTAAAGCACATCATAAGCAAGCCCTGATACTTGGTACTGGTGGCTCAAGCAAAGCTGTGGCTTATGCCTTAGATAAGCTGGGGATAGAATACACCTTCGTTTCTCGTGAACCAAAAGAGGGGCAGCTGTCCTACGAGGAAATATCCACCTTACCTTATGTTATTATAAATACCACACCCCTGGGGATGCGTCCTTTACAAGAACATAAACCAGCATTGTCTTACGAGCAATTGACCGATAAACACTTACTCTTTGACCTGATCTATAACCCAGAAGAAACCCTATTTCTAGAAGCAGGAAAGGCTGCTGGGGCGATAACCAAAAATGGTTTGGAGATGCTCAAAATTCAAGCAGAGGAGAGTTGGAAGATTTGGGGGAACTGGGTTTAGCTAAGCCCATTTGATAATAGCTCCTTTAATTCTTTAGAGATTATTGAATTATCTATTGTCGATAGCTCACTAATATATTCACTTCTTATTGCCTTTAATGTAGTGTTCAAGTCTGGCACTAAAGTCATCCTATCTAAACTTGGATTAGGCTCTCGGTTCTCTACAAACTCATTAATCTCGTTTAGAAAAATTTGGGATATAATCATCATCACATCATGTGTAATAGCTGTAACCAGCGTTAACTCCATTGGATATTTAGGGTAGTTATCATTCTGAATAGGATTATCAGGTTGTATTCCACTAGAATGAGCAAGCATCGTATTTCTAATGTTCTTGAGGTCATTAAACTTTTTCAGCTCCCTTATGTAGGGCTTTAATATTCCTTTTGATGCTTTCAATATAGTATGTCTATTATCAGAAGACGGCAGATGTAAGTAATTCCAATTCTCTAAGAAGTCATGTAGCTTAATATTAATAAACGAACCACATGTAAATCCAAGGCCAGAATTAAAGTCTAAGTATTTATCGTCACCAAGGTTCAATTGCAAATCTTCATTTTTCGGAACTGCCTTACTGTAAATTTCATGAGCAACTCTTATTTGCGTAGAAATCACTTTAAGTCTAAACAACTGGGGTACTATATCTTCCATTTTGAACCTACTCAAACAACTTCACCCTTTGCTGTTCAGGCGGTAAGGCCTGTTCAACCTGCTCTTTCTCATCGGCACCATCTTCGGCACGCTCTAATAATGGACCTGGTAGCGATTTAGCTGCTTTAGCACCCAGTTTTTTCAAGTTCTCTACGCGGCGGACTAAGTTCCCTGGGCCTGTGCTTAGTTTCTTCATGGCACCTTCGTACACTTTTTTACCCTCGTCCATGCGCTTGCCTATCATTAATAGGTCGGCTACTAAGCCTTCAAATTTGTCGTACAAGTTACCCGCTTGGCGAGCTATCTCTACTGCATTATTGTTCTGATTATCCTGTCTCCAGATATAGGCTACCGTTCGTAGGGTAGCTAATAAGGTAGAGGTAGATACTACCACAATATTCCGTTCTAAAGCTTTCTCAAACAGGCTAGGGTCTTCTTTTAGAGCTAAAGTTAAAGCAGGCTCATTGGCCATGAATAACAGCACATAATCAGGCTGACGGATACCTAATTTCTGGTAATCCTTGCTACCTAAAAGCTTGATGTGGTTATGTACACTTAATAGGTGACGCTTCAAGGCATCTTGCCTGCTTACTTCCTCTTCTGCATTGTAGTAATCGCTATAGGCAGTTAGTGATACTTTCGAGTCGAGTACAATGCACTTGTCTTCTGGTAGTTTCAGTACAAAGTCAAGGCGCTGGTTACTTCCATCTTCCGTTTTAAAGTTCTCTTCACGGCTGTAATGCACATCGCGTTGTAAACCCGCTAATTCTAATATTCGCTCCAATTGCATCTCGCCATATCCACCTTGTGCCTTGTTGTCACCCTTAAGGGCATTGGTAAGGTTAATGGCCTCTTTTGCCATTTGGGTGTTCAGGTCTTTTAGTTGAATTATCTGCTCTTGCATGGCAGCATTCTTCACTAGGCTTTCTTTGTGAGTGCTCTCTACCTTGTTTTCAAAGTCTTTTATCTTCTCGTTAAGTGGCTTTAGTATTTCACCTATGTTCTGCTTGTTCTGTTCGGTAAAGCGCTTGCTTTTATCCTCTAGTAGTTCGTTGGCTATGTTCTTAAATTCTACCTTGAACTTCTCTTGCATCTGCTCCATCTCCCCTTTATTCTCATTCAAGCGGGCATCTAGGTTCTTATAGTCTGCTTTTAGGCTAGAGTGTTCTGCGGTTAGTCTACCTACCTCTACCCTAGCTGCCTCTAGTTCTACTTTGGTAGTAATTACCGACTCACTTAGGTTACGATTATCCGCCTCTAAACTTGCCTTGGCCTGTTGCAAGGTGGGTAGTTGCCCTTTTATATCCGTTAACTCTTGTTGGGTGCTTGCATACCCATCTACCTTGCTTTTCAATACAAAATAGACCGCTACAGCACCAACTACTAAGCCCACTACTAAATAAACGAATTCCATACTGCTATGCATTGAAGTAAAACTACTACTAAAGTTTTTAGTAAAGAAGACAAGAAATGAACAAGAGCTATTTAGTCCCCCTTATCTGGCGACTTACTCATAACCTCCGTTTGCTTGCGGATACTTTCTTGGTGGATTATCTGGAAGATGCGGAGTACCATTTCTTCTGAAACACTTTGCTCTACCGCCCACTTGGTACGGGTATTGTATATCTCACTCCACCGCTCGGGTTGTAGTATGGTGATGTTCTTTTCTTGTTTCAATAAGCCAACATGCTCTACCACGTTCATCCGTTCGCGAAGCACCTTTACTAGTTCCTCGTCATTCTTATCTATCAGTTCACGCAGCTCCTCTAGGGTTGTATTGAACTGAATATCGTCAGTACCTAATGAGCGGATAACCAACTTATTGAGTAGCTCCTTAAGGTCGTTGGGCTTTATCTGTTGCTCGTTATCGCTCAATGCCTTGTCGGGGTCTATGTGCGATTCTAGCATCAAGCCGTCAAAGTTCAAGTCCATTGCCATTTGAGAAACTTGGAACAACAACGAACGCTTACCACTAATATGACTTGGGTCACAGAATAGAGGTAGGT
>CAYGTK010000038.1:0-24155 GCA_964352775.1 uncultured Chitinophagaceae bacterium | reverse complement strand
AGGTTATTGTCTTCAACATCTTAATTAATTTTTTAGATGCCTAAAGATAATTAAAACTGAATTAACAGTATAACAACTACCTGATAACACTACCATTAGGGAAATCAGCAGGCGGAGCCACAAAAACCAGCTTCCCATCTGCATCCTCGGCCATAAGCACCATTCCCTGCGACTCGATACCTCGCATTTTTCGAGGGGCTAAGTTGGCAACTACTGATACTTTTTGACCCAAAATAGCCTCGGGAGAGAAATACTGGGCAATACCAGACAATACAGTACGTTGCTCAAAACCCATATCTAGGGTAAGTTGTAGCAATTTATCGGCCTTCTTCACTTTTTCAGCAGCTATTATTTCCCCTACACGTAAGTCGATCTTCACAAAATCATCAAATTGTATTTCCGACCCCACAGGCTCATAGCTTGGGCCAGCATTCGCTTTTGCAGAAGCTTCTAGTTTTTCAACTTGCTTAGCTACTTCTTCGTCTTCTACTTTTTGGAAAAGTAATCCTGCTGTGCCCAGTTGATGACCAGCAGGTATCAATTCTTCTGCCCCTGCCCTATCATAGCTTATGTCTTCTCCAGCATTTAAAAATGCACGCAGCTTTATGCTGGTGGTAGGTAGAAACACTTGCCCCGTTAGCATAATGTTGGCTACCACTTGAATAGCAGTGTACATTATCTCTTTTACCGCTTCGGGGTCAGTTTTTATTAGCTTCCAAGGTTCTTTATCAGCTAGGTATTTATTTCCTGCTCTGGCAAGCATCATCATTTCGGCCTGCGCTTCGCGGAATCGATATTTTTCTATCAATCCCTCTGTATTTGCCTTTATAGAAGCCATACTAGCCAATAACTCCTTAGCATCGGCACTTAGCTCTTTTGGCTCGGGCACTACATTGTCGTAGTACTTATTGCTAAGCACTAATACACGGTTCACAAAATTTCCTAAAATGGCTACCAACTCGCTGTTTACTCTTGTTTGGTAATCGCCCCAAGTAAATTCACTATCTGATGTTTCAGGGGCTATGCTGGTTAATACATAGCGCAATTCATCCTTCCTGTCGGGAAAGTCCTCCATGTACTCGTGCAACCAAACCGCCCAATTACGCGAAGTGCTTATCTTCTTACCTTCCAAATTCAAAAATTCGTTGGCAGGTACATTTATAGGTAATATGTAATCACCCAATTCATTTAAGATCGAGGGAAAAATAATGCAATGAAATACGATATTATCCTTACCAATAAAGTGAACTAAGTGACTATCATCTTTCTTCCAATAATCTTCCCAATTCTCACCATTATCAGCCGCCCATTGTTTCGTTGCAGAGATGTAACCAATAGGCGCATCTAACCAAACATAAAGCACTTTGCCTTCTGCATCTTCAACTGGCACGGGTACGCCCCAATCCAAGTCGCGGGTTATTGCTCTAGGTTTTAATCCGTCACCTTCTTTTAACCAAGATAGGGTTTGGCCTAGCACATTCTTCTTCCATGTTTTCGGGTCATGCTGCTGTTTGCCTTTCCATTCGCCTTTTTCTAACCAGATCTTTAGCCAGTCTTGATATTTATCTAGTGGCAAATACCAGTGCTTAGTCTGCTTTACCACAGGCGTTTTTCCACTTAGGGTTGACTTAGGCTTGATGAGGTCTTGCGGACTTAAGCTTTTACCGCAATTCTCGCACTGATCACCGTAAGCACTATCGTAACCACAATTGGGGCAAGTTCCTGTTATATATCTATCTGCTAAAAACTGGTTGAACTCTTCATCGTAAAATTGCTCACTGGTTTGTTCTGTAAAGGTTCCTTTATCGTGCAACTTAGTAAAAGCAGCAGAGGCTGTTTCGTGATGTAACTTAGAAGAAGTTCGATGATAAATATCGAAATCGATACCAAAGTCAACAAAAGCCTGCTTATTAATGGCGTGATATTTATCTACTATCTCTTGTGGGCTAACCCCTTCCTTTTTTGCCTGAATAGTAATGGCCGCACCATGCTCATCGCTTCCGCAAATGAACACCACATCTTTACCCTTGGCCCGCAGGTAGCGCACATAAGTATCAGCAGGTAAATAGGCTCCCGCAATATGACCGATGTGCAATGGTCCATTAGCATAGGGAAGGGCTGCAGTTACCGTATATCTTTTCGCTTCAGACATGAAAATTTTACTTTTAGCAAAGATAGCGAAAGCAAAGAATTGCCCTAGCATTGCCTAGCTGAATACAAGGTTGCTTATTATTGTGACCATGATACCTCCATATCTACAACTTGGCGATACCATAGCAATAGTTTCTACGGCACGAAAAATTACCGAGGAAGAACTACAAACTGCTATTAGAATTATAGAGGCTTGGGGCTTTAAAGTAAAACTTGGAAACACCATTGGTGCCGAACAAAATCAATTTGCAGGAAGCGACCAATATAGAGCCAAAGACTTTCAAAATCAATTGAACGACCCAGCTATTAAGGCCATCCTCTGCGCAAGGGGTGGCTATGGTACTGCTAGAATGGTTGATCAGCTCGACTTTACCCGCTTCGCTACTTCTCCTAAATGGATAATTGGTTATAGTGATGTTACTGTGCTGCACAACCACATCCACACTCATTTTGGCATCAACACCTTGCATGCTACTATGCCTATCAACTTCGCTACCAATACAGATGCTGCTCTTGATAGTTTCAAAGATGCACTATTAGGAAAGCTTACTGGGTATAAGGTTGACAACGATCCTAAAAACCGTTTAGGCTCAACCGAAGGAGAACTTGTGGGTGGAAATCTATCCATTTTATACAGCCTTGCAGGAACACCTTCTGATATAGATACCACTGGGAAGATCCTATTTCTAGAAGACCTAGACGAATACCTCTACCATGTTGACCGAATTCTTCTTCAATTGAAACGAGCAGGAAAACTTAGTGATTTAGCAGGATTGATAATTGGAGGAATGAGCGATATGAACGATAATACAGTTCCCTATGGTAAGACCGCCGAAGAGATAATTGTAGAGCATACTGCTGAATATAATTACCCCATTACCTTCGGATTACCAGCTGGGCATATGGACGATAATCGAGCCTTGTATATGGGAAGAAATACAAAACTAGAAGTAAACGAACAACACACTCAACTTACCTTTTTATGAAAGCCACACTAGAAATAAGCATGTACCCCCTTACCGAAAACTACGAACAGGTAGTTATCAATTTTATTGAAAAAGTAAAAACCCGCCCCAACTTAAGAGTAGAAGTAAATGGACTAAGCACCCAAGTTTTTGGCGACTACGATGAGGTGATGAAACTGTTGAGCGAGGATGCCAAAAGCAGTCTGGAAGATCAAAAGGCAGTTTTCGTTTTCAAACTAGCCGCTGGTGAATTGACCAAAGAGCAATTGCCCGAAAACTTGAAATAGGTTTGATCATTAAATTCGACCGTACATTTTTTATTGAGATAGCCGCTGTAATTAGCGGAGCCTTATATACACTACTCATCAGTTACGGTAATCCTTTGTGTTGGTTGTTCGCTATTATCAGCTCGGTACTATTCATCTACTTAGTTTACAACAAACAGCTATTAGCCGAAACAGCTTTGCACGGTTTCTATCTAGCAATGGGCATATACGGCTGGGCAACTTGGGGAGCGGAAATGCCTGCCGCAAAATGGGGAGACTTAATCCAGAATGGCTACCTGATCGGCTTAGGTATTCTAGGTACTTTGGTAGTAGGTGCAGGATTAAAAGCATTATCAAACTCCAGCCTACCTTTTGTGGACGCGTTTACTACGGTATTCAGCATCATCGCTACATTTTTAATGATCTATGCATTTACCGAAAATTGGATCTACTGGTTAGTTATAGACGCTGTATCTATAGTGCTTTATGCTAGCCGTGGACTTTACCTTTCTGCCTTGCTCTATGTAGTTTACCTTGGCTTGGTTATTAATGGATTAATGGAATGGACAGATCTACCCTAAAGATCGCCATAGTTGGCCCCGAAAGCTCGGGTAAAAGCACCTTGGCCCAACAGCTAGCAGCGCACTACCAGACTGCCTTAGTTCCTGAATATGCTAGAGTGTACCTCACCAAAAACGGACCCAAATACACCTATACCGATGTGGAGCAAATTGCCAAAGGTCAGCTAGCGCTGGAAAAGGAATTCGTACAAAAAATGGGTGGCCCACACATCTGCGATACTAACCTCTTGGTCATCAAAATTTGGATGAAAGAAGTATTCGGTCAATGCCCAAAATGGATAGAAGAGAAAGTAGCCGAAAATGGATATGACCTTACCCTACTCACCTCACCAGACATCCCCTGGGAACACGACGAACTACGCGAAAACCCAAACGATCGCAATCGACTTTTCGAAATTTATCAAGCAGAGTTAGATGACTTAAAACACAAGTACACCATCATTTCTGGGAGCAAAGAAGAACGATTTTCGTTATCGGTTTCAGCTATTGCTAAGCTTCAAAAAAAATAGCATTAGCATTTTTCCAATTTTAGTTACTAGCTTTGCATCGTTATCTATTAGGGGTGCCCGATTGGGCTGAGATGATACCCTCATAACCTGATCCGACTAGCATCGGCGTAGGGAAATAGAAAGGATGCTGATCTCCATTGCTTCGTGCAAGGCATCCTACCCCTTCATTGGTAACACTAAAACCTATACCTATGAAGGCGCTACTAGCTTCCTTGTTTTCCCTACTTACACTCACCATTTCAGCACAAGTATTGGAAGGTACCTTAACCGATGCTACGGACAACACTCCAATAACAGGTGCAAACATCCTAATAAAAGGTACTTATCTAGGGGCTTACTCTAATGCTGATGGTCGGTTTAAAATTGAAGGCGTAAATGCTGAAGAGGTAGAATTAACGATCTCGCACGTAAGTTTCACGGACACCTCGTTCACTACCAAAACGAATGGTGCAATTAGCCTGAGCTTAAAGCCTACTAGTGTATTAGCTGATGAGGTAATAGTTTCCGCAACAAGAGCAGATAGGAATACCCCAACCACCTTTACGGAAGTAACTGCTGAACAGATAGCTAAAAGTAATTTAGGACAAGACATCCCTCAACTACTAGAACAAGAACCTAGCTTGATCACCACATCTGATGCTGGTGCGGGGGTGGGTTACACTAGCTTAAGAATTCGTGGTACCGACCAAACGCGAATTAATGTGAGCATAAACGGAATACCTTACAACGACCCTGAATCGCAAGGTGTGTTCTGGGTGAACTTACCCGATTTAGCTTCTTCTGTAGAAAATATCCAAATTCAGCGTGGAGTGGGAACGTCCACCAATGGTGCAGGAGCCTTCGGGGCTACCATCAATATCCAAACCACTGCCCTAAATGAAGACCCTTATGGCGCAGCTGATGTTTCTTATGGTTCGTTCAATACATTGAAAACCACTGCCCGCTTTGGTACTGGCCTGATAAAAGGCAAAGCTTCCTTCGATGGTAGAATATCTCGTATCGCTTCCGATGGTTTTGTAGATCGCGCTAGTAGTGATCTTACCTCGTTCTTTATTTCTTCTGGCTATCATGGTAAGAAGACCTTGTTGAAATTCAATACCTTTTCTGGAAAAGAGGTGACTTATCAATCATGGTGGGGAGTTGCTGAAAACATATTAGATACTAACCGTACCTACAACTATTATAACTATCCCGACCAGGTAGACAATTACCAGCAAGATCACTATCAATTGCTTTTCTCTCAGCAAATTGGTGATAAATGGGTTTGGAACACAGCTCTGCACTATACCCGTGGAAAAGGATTTTTTGAAGAATACAAAGGCCCCGAATTCAATAATGATGATGGCTTTAATAGCCGAATAGGCTTCGCTGACTTAGGTTTAGAAAACTTAATTGTTGGGAATGACACTATCACCGAAACATCCCTAATACGCCGAAGATGGTTAGATAATCACTTTTACGGCCTGACCTTCTCGGCTATTTATAACCATAAAGGATGGAACGTAACCCTTGGTGGAGGGTGGAATCAGTTTAGAAATGACCACTATGGCGAAGTACTCTGGGCAGAATTCGCCAACGGAACCGAACCCGACTATCGATTCTACGATAACGATGCCCTAAAGAATGATCTTAACTTTTATGCTAAAGCCACTAAAACCTTCTTCCAAAAACTAACCGTGTTTGCCGATATGCAAGTGCGCCATGTGAAGTATGAAGTAAATGGCTTAGAAAATGACCGCTTACCTGTTTCTGTAGATGAAGACTTATTATTCTTCAATCCGAAAGCAGGCTTGGCGTATGCTATCAATAACCGCCATCGTATGTACACTTCTTTTGCATTGGGAAGTAGAGAACCATCCCGAAACGATTTTATTGATGCCCCTGCTGGAACAACTCCAAAAGCTGAGATAGTACGCGATCTTGAAGTAGGTTATCAATTCCGCTCAAAAAAACTGGCCTTTACCGCTAACTACTATTTGATGCATTACAAAGACCAGTTGATATTAACAGGTGCTGTTAATGATGTAGGTTCGGCTATCCGCACCAATGTAGATGTTAGTTACCGAACGGGTATTGAATTAGCTAGTGCATGGCAAGTCATTAAGCAATTACGCTGGTCGGCTAACTTTACCTATAGTATGAATCGCATCCCTACCATAACCGAGAGCTTGGGTGTTGACTTTGGTTTTTCTGGAGTTGAAGAGATCAGTTATGAGAACACCACCATTTCTTTCTCCCCTTCTTTTATAGGAGGGTCGACTATTACGGCTATTCCTGTTAAGGACTTAGAAATAAGCTTTATCACTAAAATGGTCAGTCGTCAGTATTTAGACAACACATCAAATGAAGGCAGAAGTATTGACCCCTACTATGTAAACAACATGCGCTTCAGCTATACCGTTCGCGACTTCTTTTTCAAAGAGATCGTTTTCTCGCTTATGATAAACAACATCTTCAATCACGAGTGGGAAGCTAACGGATATACTTTCAGTAGTCAAAACAGTGAAACTGGGATGCGAGATGACTTTAATTATTTCTACCCGCAAGCGGGAATTAATATTCTTGGTGGAATATCACTACGGTTTTGATCAGTCTGCTACCAAGGCATCAACTGGATGGGCTAATCCCTCGTAACTCTTTAGGGTAGCTTTTACTGAACCTACTAATATGGGTGCTTCTACCATAAGTGGCATTTTATTCTTGTCGTCGGTTACCCAAACGGTCATTCCCTCACCTTCATTGAATATTGTTCCTTGTAATAACAGCGGACTGAATTTAATACAGTTATAAGTGTCTCCATCCAAGGTCAATCTGTCTTTTCCCAAATAACGAACGTACATATCGTATTCTACATCATCTAGAAACACACGAAAGAATATACTATCCCCTTCAGCATAACTATTAAAGTCAAGGGAGCGAACATGGTATACTGCAGATAGAATATCATGTACACAGTTATTTACAGGAAAGGTATCCACCCGCATATTGCTCTTACTATCTTCTCTATGTGCCGTAACGGAATTGGCAGACCTGTTGAAATGGTAGTCTTGAAAAATGGTAAAGCCACCTTCATTCACATCTCTTAGAAATCGACTAGGTTCAATGGTACTCTTATCAATATAGCTCTGATAAACATCACGAACTTTAAAGAACCAATCGTAACGTTTAAACGTACTCCCTTCTCCTTTCAAGTTGTAGAATGAACGGCCTTTCCACTCTGTATCTTCTACACTAAAAACTACCTTACCAGCACCTACCCACATCGATCGCAAATTGTAGTAAACGTTGTAGGTCACTTTTTCACCAGCTTTAAATGCTCCTGTATTTTCGCTGCATCCATCATCGTTATTCCCAGCTATACTTAGTAAAGGGAATAGTATAACTAGCAGTAGTAGGGCTACTCTTTTCTCCATAAGAAATAGAGCCCTGCCATAGAAGGAAGAAATAGATTTACAAGCCATAAGGTTAATACTGCGCATAGTATGGCAATGGGTTCATTTGTATAGTGATGAAGCAGAAATAATGCCAAATTCCCGCGAATAGCCATATCTACTACCGCCAGACTTGGTAACAAGGTTTGTATCATGAACATAATACTTACTGTTGCTAGGCCATCTAGCATACTTATTGGCACTCCAAATGCTTTCAAGAATAACCAGAACTGAAGGGTATAAACTGAAAAGCGAGCTGTGGAGAGTAGTAGTGTTATTAGTAGGTCAACTGGAGCATACCTTACGGGCAATTGAAATTTATCTATCCATTTAGATGGAAACAGCCCTCCAAGCTTTGATAGCAATATACCGCTAGACACATAAATAAGTAGAATAGTAGCTAATGCTACAACTGCAAATTGGCTAGTTCCACTGGGTAACTCAACAGCTATCGGATAATCTAAGCTTATGGCTAACAACCCAGCAGAAAAAGTAGAGACCAACAAAGCTAAGTTACTCAACCAAAGGGCCGGAACTGGCAATTGCTTTACATAGGCCATCCGCCCAGCGAATTCTCCAGTTCTATATGGAGTTATGAGCGATATGGTTACACCCGCTAGTGTACCTTTAAGTGCTTCTGAAAAGTCCGGCCTCTTCTCTTTATCTATAAGCCTAAACCAACGGTAGTTCTCTAATGTCCAGTTAATGGGCATAAGAATGATGGCTAAAAGTCCATAAGCAAATAACCGCCCTACATGTAAACGTTTAAAAACCGACCTTATATCAAGGTCACTGTAACTGATCAGTTGTTGATACAGGGCTAGCAGCAGCAGACTTAAAATAAGTACTTTTAATACCATCCATAGGTAGGAGGTAAAGGGCCTGCTTTGGAGAAGGATACTACGCATCGGTATTTACGAAGATACAGAAAGCCAGAAAAGCCTTGAGTGCAACTAAAGAAAAGATAATTCTAGGAATAGACCCAGGAACGAACTTCATGGGTTACGGGCTTATTATCGCCAAGAGAGATCCTGAATTGATAAGCCTTGGTGCTATCGATCTTTCAAAACTGAAAACCCACGAGGCCAAGCTTAGACGGATATACGAGCGAGTGAGCTACTTAATAAAAGAATACAAGCCTACATCTTGTGCATTAGAAGCTCCATTCTACGGAAAGAATGTGCAATCGATGCTGAAGTTAGGCCGCGCACAAGGTGTTGCCATGGCAGCTGCTATTAATATGGGTTTAGATATACACGAATACGCACCAAAAAAGGTAAAGCAATCTGTAACTGGTAGCGGAAATGCATCGAAAGAACAAGTAGCAGCGATGCTTAAGCAGATGTTCAAGTACAAAAAATCACCCAAATACCTTGATGCTACGGACGGATTAGCTGTTGCATTATGCCACCACTACCAATCGGGCAAACCAAGTTTAGGCGGGAAAAGCTACAGTGGCTGGGGAGATTTCTTAAAGGATAATCCTAAAAAGGTGATACGCTAATTACTTAAAGTTAGCTGCTATCTGTTTTCCCAATTCCTCAAACTCCTTTTGTGAAAGCTCAACCTTAGGCTTAGAGAAGTTAAGGTCGTGAACAGAGTTGATAGGTGCAAGATGAACATGAGCGTGCGGTACCTCCAAACCAATTACGGCTATGCCTATACGTTCACAAGTAACTGACTTTTCAATGGCGGCAGCTACCCTTTTGGCAAAAGCCATCAAGCCTAAATAAGTCTCCTCATCTAGGTCGAATATATAGTCTACTTCTTTCTTAGGAATTACTAATGTATGTCCTTTTGAAAGTGGGTTTATATCTAAAAACGCGTAGTAATTATCGTCTTCGGCTACCTTGTAGCTTGGTATTTCACCATTGCTTATTCGTGTGAAAATACTTGCCATTTTTACTAGCGACTAATGCCTAATATCTCAAATTGGATAACACCCGCTGGAGTTTCTACATCTGCTATATCGCCCACTTCTTTACCCAATAAGCCTTTACCTATTGGCGACTGAACAGAGATCTTACCTGCTTTCAGATCAGCCTCATTTTCAGATACTAACGTAAAGTTAAATTCCTTCTTTACTTTCAAGTTCATCACTTTCACTTTTGAAAGTATCAGTGCTTTTGATGCATCTAAATCAGTAGGGTCTAAAATACGAGCATTTGAAAGTGCCTCCTGCATTTTAGATATCTTCAGTTCCAAAAGGCCTTGAGCCTCTTTTGCTGCATCATATTCGGCATTCTCTGAAAGGTCGCCCTTATCTCTAGCCTCGCCAATTGCTGCGGCTGCTTCTGCCCTACCCTTTGTGGTAAGGTGTTCTAGCTCGTCCTTGAGCCTCTTTAAGCCTTCGGCGGTCAAGTAATTGATCTGCGCCATAATATTATCGGTTTAGTGTAAAAAAAACGAAACGCCCTGAATCAGAACGTTTCGCTTATTCAAAAGTAATAAATTTATCCGATCAGAGCACGAAGCGTATTCCTACGGAGTGTGTTCCTGAGAACGGAGATGATGTTCTATACGAGTAGTCGATACCCAAGTATGGTGCACCCCCCTTCTTTAAAGGTGCTTGAGCAGATACGCCTGCGCTAAATCCTGTATGTGCATCCGTACGCTCTTCAACGCTCGTAATTCCTTTTTCCCAACGATAACCAGCGCGCAATTGGAATAGCTGTTTGAAGCCATACTCTAATCCACCACCTACTTGGTCTTTACCAAATGAGTTAGATGTAAAGTTAAAAGTTGCTGTCAATCGGTGATTAGCTTCTTTCTCCTTATCATTCTTCATGTTGTCTAAATAAAAGTCGTAAGACGCTCCTATATTCAACAACGATGGCAATTCGAATTTTTCTGCTTTCTGATTTAACGATTGTTGGAAATCTCCATCTGGTGATTCACCTCTGAACGACAGGCCAGAACCGGTATAGCGCATTGGTGTGCCAACATTTCGTAATGATATACCTAAGCGGATATTATCCAATGGACCAGTGATGTATTGAATACCTAGGTCAACAGCAACGCCATTAGCCGAAAGGTCATCAATTCGCTCATTGATCACACGGAAGAGAACCCCACCACGGATACTATTAGAGAACGCACGAGAGTAAGCTACACCAATATTCAAAATAGATGGCTTGAACGTACCAATACCTCCTTCAGGATTATTGGTAGTTGTCACATCAATTTCTCCTACACCAACTGACATTACGCTTACGCCAAGTACACTTGATTTGTCTTTACCAAGGGCTTGAGCAAATCCAGCAGCGTTCACACCTACATCGCTACCCTGTAGCCATTGTGTGCGGGTAACAAGTATTTCCGTCTTCTCCACAAAGGTTAATCCGGCAACATTTATTCGCATAGCTTCAATACCTGTAACTCGTGAAGAGTTCATTCCCATTAAGCCAGAACTTCTAGCCCAAGGGTTTATCAGTAGATGTTGTGCACCTGCTTCACCAGCCCTATCAGGGTTTCCGGCGAATGCATTATCAGCACTTGTGCAAAGCAGCACAAATAGCATCAATATCCCACAAAATTGTTTGTTCATCATCGCTTAACTAAGGTTCAATAATTTAGAACGTATCTAGGTCAATAGGTCTCAATGAGCCGTACCACTTGATAGTTCGTTCGCATACTCCATCCGCTTGAATATGTATTAGATACATACCACTAGCTACAGGAATATTTTTAGAGTTCTTTAAGTCCCAATCTATAGTGTTATCCAAGTTAACTACTTCTGTAGTTGTACCCTCAGATGTAGTACCACTTACTCCTCTTTCAAACTTACGTACCAATGTACCACTTAAAGTGAATATCGATACTGTACAGTTAGAAGGTAGATTAGTGATCTTCACTCTATTATCTAACTGGCTAGTTTCATAAGCTGAATAAGCATAGTAAGGGTTAGGAACTACGTTCATCATATCACAAGCACTTTTCGCTACATCAAGTACTGCTGTATCAGGAGCTAAGCCTTCTGTCGAGAAGCCATACTCTGGCAATCCAGCATTAGACCCCGTAGCTACAAATCTTCTATAAGGACGATTTACACGTAAACGAACACGCGCATCTGTAGGTATTGCACTTGGGTTATCAAAGTTGAACTGTGGGTCAAGAAGAGCCATTGAAGTCCACATGATACCACGATAAACATATCTGTTCAACGTATCTGCAGTCCATATTGGATCAGCAGGAGGTACATTACCGTTAAACCCAGCCTCATTGAAATACTCTAACATTTTTTCTTGCATCAACTCACCTTCATCGTAGCGTGAATTGTGAACATAGATGTAGTGACCTCCACCAAATAATGTTTGACGTAATGGACTTTGAACATTGTTCGTTGGATTCCATATCATATCGTCACCACGCTCACCCGTTAAGAAAGAGTTCTCACCGAATATCAAATTCAAACGCTCACCTGTTTCTACATTAATGGCATAACCAGGAAACCAAGAGCGGCCTGTATCAGAAGCAATAACATTTCCGTCAATGTCTTTAGAGTTCTGGTTTCTGATCTGCCCTTTGTAAGACCCACCAATATTAAGGCTTGGGTCTTCTCCAGTTTCAATTACCACACAACGTGTCCATTTAGTTTTATCAGAAGTCAACACTATGTCTACACCATAGAGTTGGTCCATGTTGTTCAATGGAATACGGAATTGGGTCAACTGATTCAACGATCTTTTAAACCTCCATGGAAATGCAGGTCCGAAAGTATACTTAGGTTGACCATTTAAGTCTGGACGAGCATCAAGGTCACCAGTAAATTGTTTATTAGTAGCTAAAGCATAAGGAGTCCATGAAGCGCCTAATACATTAGAGTATTCACCGTTAGGATCCCAGAACTTATCACAACCATCATCAATATTTCTACATCCATCACCAGTGAAAATATGGAAATGGTCGTCAAAGTATCCCTCGTTACCATCACCATCACTACCTACGAAGCTACCAGAGCGTTGCCAGTTAAATACATTGAATGTTCCAGCATCAGATACACCAGCTAACCAAGCTTGCTCAGGATCATCAAATGTTAATGATGCACTGATAAGTCCATTAGCCTCCACAAACATACTATCACTATTATCCTCATAATCAACTTGACCCAGTGGGTAAGCACCACGACCAGGTAGATCCACTTGTCCGAAACTTAGTGAAATACCATAGTCATTGATCAATTGTTCATTGAAGTTTCCGATGGCACGTTCAGAGGTAATAGTCTCTGAAGAACCATTATCCAAATTCAATACATTCAATGACCAAGTAGCCGTTTCGTTAACAATGCTCGAATCAATAGGGTCAATTCCCGTTACATCTTGCAGTTTTAAAGTAAACTCAGCATTTTTCAATTTTACTGGATCATATACTTGTACGTCAACTGGTCCCATGCGGGGCTCATAACTTATCTCATCCTGAAAAGAGTTTGTCAATATTAGTTGCTCACTTTCCTCTGTAAGTTCTAGATCTAAACCGCCGTTTCCTTCTCCGTCTAAACGAGTAACAACAAGACCATCACCATACTGGGCATTTATAACCGTCCCTCCTCTATCAGCATCTATCATATGCGGAATAGCAGAGTACACTCTAAAGTTCCTTCTACCCTGTAGGTAAGGTGTGCGTTGCCCCCCATCAGTAGGATTTAATGCATCGAACTCTTTATAACTATTGTAAGCATATGCTATGGCAGCAAAAAAGTAAGTCTCATGATTAACCAATCCATTAGACTCACCTGTAGAAAAGCGATCTTCTGTTACTTGGAAAGAGTGGCGAATACCAGTATTTCTACCATCAACTTCTAAGCTTGGAATATTAGCACCTAAGGAGGCATCAAAAGTGAAGTTTATTATTCTTGAAACACCATTCTCAATATCAACCTGTGATACTAATCTAGCACTGTTCAGATCATTTAACTCTGACGCTGAAACTTGAGCATTTACCAGTTGGTAAACCTTGTATCCTTCAAAAGTATAAGATACGTCGCCAGTAGTTCCCGCTGGGTCAGCATCTACTTCAGTTTGTGCAATTGGGTCTACTTGATCATAAGACTCTCCAATATTATTAGAGTTTCCAACATTTACAAGTGAAAGAATAATCTCCTGATCTAACTCGCGTATTTCAATAGTAGGGGCATCTGGACCATCTACTAATTTAAAGTTATTATCAAATAAAGCTTGTGCCTTGTCAGAAGCTACACCAATAGTAGCATCATAACTTGATTGACCACATTGGAATCCATCTGGTGGACGAACCCAAACTACACCAACCGTGATGTTGTTAACCGCACCAGGTTGTAGCGTAAATGGCCCCGAAGTTTGAAGAAATCTTCTATCTGCAGGTGTATTTGGAGTTGCTCCATCTACGGCAAAACACTCCGACCATTGACTAGGGTCTGATGGGTCACCAGGGAAATTGTAAGGAAACGGGAAGGTACCTTGCTGGTAACCATTACCGCCAAATTCAAATGGCGAGTTATCTTTCCAGAATCCAGACATATAACCGTAGTAGTGAACTGCTGTTTCTGGGTTACCCGTTACTTCAAAGTTATTATCATAATAAGTAAATGTAGACATGCCTAACTTCTCACGCTCATCTAGTTCATCAACCAATCCGTCAAGATCGTTATCAGTAGAATCTGCACCCTCATCCACAAGACCATCACGGTCATTGTCTAAGCCATCTTTAAGGTCAGCCAAAGGGCCTTCAAAATAGTCTACACCTATCAATGGAGGATTATCTCCATAACCACGGCTTGCACAGTCAGGATCAGTTGGTGTTCCATTGTAACAAATACCTAAACTTCTTGCCGTATCGCAACCCACATAGTCATTGTTAAAACAACCAAGATCTGAATCAACCCATTGCGACATATAGAAGCTATTAATAACAGTTGTAGCCTTATTTATCAGCTTATAGCTGTAGAAGGTCATATCATTGATCTCATCAGAAGTAGCAAAAGCGAAGGCTAGTGCATTTACCTGAACACCAATAGGTTGTCCGTTAGTTTCAGTGTGTACATTACCCTTGTCGTTATATACCCAGAATATCATCTGATCAGCATAAACACCCATATCATCTTCTCCATCAATTACTGGATAATCACCTTGCTCAGGGTTATAGATACCATCGCCATTAGCATCAAAAAATGGTGCTAGATCAGTAGCAGCAGAAATAGGTAACGCTGCATTAGTTGCATCTTTTGCAAAAGCATTACCACGTGCAGGCCATTCCAATATAGAGCTAGGAACAGCTGATACAGCTACTGTACCCCCATTAGCTTGAAGATTAGCTATATGATCTTCTATTTCTTGACCAGTTACTCTCCAAAATCTGTCATAACGCTCACACTCTGCTTGATCTATAGATGCCTGTGCATCTAGTGGGCCAGGCCAGAAGTCGTTACCACTTTGGCGGTAGGTTTGTGCCGCTACTTTTAGCTGACCACCAGCATCAATACCACCTAACCATATTGCACCCGCAAATAGCGAATGAACTGAAGGTGCAGAACCTGGTGGGTCTATCTTAGGTATCTCATACCGTGCATCGTTCAGGTTCCACCAAAGGTCACCACCGTTAAGTAGTGTGGTACGAACATTGTTGATGTCAAGATCTATCTGAGCACTTGCTGCCGAACAGTCGGTAGCAGCTGCCTTGAAATTAAATCCAGTTTTACCAGATGTTCCAACATTCTCAATAGCCAGTGCATTACTGCTAATTAGCAGTAGCCCAGCAAATAAGGCAACTATGTATTTTTTTACATTCATGATCATACCATTTTAAACTTTAGAAAGAGAACCTAAGTCCCAAACGCATCTGCCTTGGTAGGCTGAAGTTGTCAGGGCTGTTAATATAGGCTCTGTATAGATCGACAAAAGAATCTGGATTAGCTCTAACCCCAACATCTTGTTGTCCTAGGGTAGAAGCTAAGTAGCCATCATCCTCCGCATTACCAGTAAATGCGTACACACCTACTATGTTACGTGTATCCAATAAGTTTTGAACTTGTAGGTATACATATAGATTAAGCGGACGTTGTGCTTTTTTAGGTGCACCTTCTTCTCCGCTTTTGCGTTTTCCAGTATTAAAGTCCCAAGACTTATATACGGTTAAGTCAAAACGGAAATTCCAAGGCAACCTTGAAGAGTTGATGCCACCTTCTAATACTGGACGAGTAGGCACCTGGGTAAATGCCTCAGGAGTTGGGTTAGCTTGAGCTGTGTATGGCTCACCAGAACGTGCACGTGCTATCATGTTAATACCTGCATTAGCAAATACTTTCTGACCACCCCAAACTGGACCATTATAATCTTTACCGCCACCGAAGCTATAGTCGGCGTTAACGTTCAATACGTGGCGAGAGTCAATTCCTAATGGTGCGATAGTTCTTAAGTTAGGCTGACCAGCAGTAACCAAGTTCTGTTGAGAAAGATCATCAGAACCTGTACCCTCAGCAAACTGAAGTGTATAAGCTACTTTCATTGATAGGTTACTGGTATTAGTCTTACGTAGATCGAACGCTACTGATAGACCTTTAACGGTACCGAAGTCAATATTATCAAATGTCAGATAATCACGAGGATAAGCAAACGCTATGTTACGCACCTGAACCATGTCTTTCATTTCACGATAGAAAGCAGAAATGGTAATTGCTGAGTTACGTGTAACCAACTGTTTGAAACCTAATTGGTAGTCAATAGTACGCTCTGGCTTAAGATCTGGGTTGTCAATAATGTTTCCAACATTATCTTCAAAGAACAGCCATTGGTCTGGCGTAGCTAGGTTACGACCTGGAGGGCGTTGAGCCAAAATATCGTAGTGAGCAAAGAAGGATGCTTCATCAGTTAAGTTGAAAGAGAAAGCCAAACGTGGCATCACTGTTATCTGTGGTGTATAATCTTCAAAAGAAGAATTAGGATCAAAGTTCTCACTCTTAATATCCTCATTAGGATTTGATAAGAATGGGGTGATAACACCAGAAGATGATGAACGTGCTATAATTGAAGGGTCAGTTAAAACAACACCATCTTGGTTATACCATACTTCTCCATCTCTAAAGCCTAGCGGCGTAGGGTTGTTTGAGCGGAAATCATCTACATAAACAACGAAGTCGTCACCAATATTAGTTGGTATGTCAACGTTTGAATTCAGTAAGTCTCTTGATTCTCCTAAAGTTCTTGCATCATACAAAGAGAAACGATCGCGCAATACTTTTTGGTTAGCATCAAAACGGTCAATACGAACTCCAATGTTGAACAATACATCTTTAAAGTTGAATTTATCTTGAATGTAGAATGCAGAGTAGATAGGGCGGAAAGCGCCTATTTGGCGAGTGAAATCACCATTCTCGTCTCTATCTTGGAAGAAGTCATCAAAACTTACTTGCTCATTCAGTTTTTCACCAGTGTAATCGTATCCATAGTAAGAAACGAATTCGTTACCATTATTCAGTAACTCATCTGGGCTGAACATGTCAAGAGAGAAAGTTGATGGGTCGATGTTATCTACATCAATAAACTCATCATCAGCTGCACCTATAGCGTTACGTAAGTTCCTATCAAATACTGATTGATCTTCAGCAACTATCAAACGATTGTACGAAATGGTATCATTAACACCAAATGAAGGGCGGTTAGCATCAGAGAAATTATAGTCTTGCCCGTCAATTCTTAATATCGGGTTATCCGTATCTAATTGGGTAATGTGGCGATTAGCCAAAAGCCTCATCTGAGTCCAAAGCCCAATAGGATTATTAGTATATAAACGATCGATACGTTGTTCAAATTCGAAACCGAATTCAATAGCGTGCTTGTTACGAGTAGATGAACCTGGAGGCAATATATCTACTGAACCACTTACTGTTAAACGAAACTGATCGTTGTCTTGAAAACGATACTCATCGAATTGACGACCAACGTTGAACCAAATACTGTGAGCAACACGCGGGCGATCACCATTTGTCAATCCATTATTAGAACGGATCTGATCAATAGTTTCATACAAACCGACTTGGTCACCTGGCGAGGTCAATCCCCAAGTTCCATTATCATTAGTTGCTCCTGCAAGCTGGTAATATGCTTCCGTAAAGTTTGCACCAGTTTCATTTGAAGTACCTGGTGTAAAGGTCGTTAGGGTATCTCTAAAACCGATAAGCTCCCATCCACTTAATCCAGCAACTACATTATCACCTTCGGTTATTTCTACATTCTGGTTGTATGCAAATATAGGCGCACGTTGAGTTTCAAAGAAACCAATATGTCCATAGCTGAACGGATCGAAACCATGTGACTCATCTTGGCGAGTTACTGTAGACTTGGTATAATCGAACTGAACACTGTAGAATGCATTCTGGAAAGGACTTCTTTTTGCTCGAGTTCCATCCTCATTCAAGTCATCACCAGCTTTACGTCCAAATCTTTGAGTGAAACGAGCAAACACCCTCCAAGTAAGATCTTTCCGAAGCGGGTTGTTCTCAGAGTTCATTAGCGTGTAGCGACGAACCCACTCATGATACTGGTTGTAATTCAAATTACCACCAACAGTTACCGTAACATTATCGCTGGCTTTGATGTCGAATTTGGCTGACAAGCTGTAGTTATTGTCTACCACATTCGGCTTAGCGGCTACTCTTTCTATATCTTCTTCTGTAAGCGTTTCCGCTTTTACGATGAATGCATCAGAATTCTCATCCAATATAAGTGGATTCTCCTGTAAATCGGCAAGCGCATCATCCTTCAAGGTAAAAACACCTACTGCTGAAGGGTCACTGTCTTTTTGCCTGCGGTACTCTCCTGCTATAAAGAAGCCCATAATGGTCTTCTCATTCTCCGTTCCCTTGTTCTTTTTAATAAGTGGGCCTGTAACGTTGAAGTTTACCAAGTTATATCCGAAATCATCTAAAAATTGAGATGACAACACCTCTAAACCGCCATTGAATTGACGGGAAGGACCACGAGTAGTAATTGTAATTACACCACCGGTAGCATCACCGTACTTTGCTGGCACACCACCTGTTATTACTGTTAATTCCTCAATTGCATTTGCTGGTAAATTAGTACTACCACGAACACGAATACCATCTATGTAATACTCTGTAGCCTCCGAACGACCACCCTTAATACTTACAGCTTCCCCTTCATCTTCTTGGTATACACCAGCACTTGTTGATGCGATAGACTGGACATTACGTGTAGGCAACACGGCTATCTCTTCTTTACTAATAGTGTTTTTGGTAGAATTATTCTCCTTATCGATCAAAGGAACTCGGTATTCGATAATATCTACAACACCTAGCACTTGCTCTTCAGGCTTCAAAGCGGCATCCAGAATGGTGATCTTATCTGAATTCACACTAACACCTTGTATCTGTTGTTCAGCATACCCGATGTAAGTGAGCTTCAGATCGTACTTCCCAGGAGGTAACGGTTTAATAGTATAATTACCATCAAAATCTGTAGATGTACCTTGAACGACAGATCCATTCTGTTCGGCCACAACGGTGGCGAAAGGAATACCATCTCCATTCTCATCTTTTACGGTACCTGTTATCTCACCGGTCTGAGCGAACACGAAAGCCGTTCCTGCGAAACAAAGAAATAGCGCAGCTATTAGCTTCTTCATAACCTGTAGTGTTTAAATTTTCTTAACAATAGCCGTCAAAAATAACAAAATTTGGCTTTGTGCGTTTGTCTGTCTAATAATTCAGCTTACTCGTCGAAAGAGCCCGTAAATATTGGCTCTAGCTTTGTTAGAAGTACCTCTGCTATCTTCTTTTTCGACTCAAATGTCCACCCAGCGACATGTGGGGTTAAAATAACATTGGGCAAATTGATCAGATCGTTAAAATCTTTTCGTTGCTCATCGGTTAAGGTATTAAGTCGTTCATTTTCCAAAACATCTAAACCCGCTCCTTTCACTTTTCCAGACTTGATAGCATTAACCAGATCTTTAGTTCGCAATATTTTTCCTCTTGAAGTATTCAATAGGTATATCGGCTTAAGAAATTTCTTAATAAACGAATCGTCTATCCAATACCCTGTCTCTTCCGTTAGTGGTAAATGTAAACTGAGTACATCAGCTTGCTGAAATAATTCTTTCAGTTCTACCTGTTTTACCCTATTACCTGAAATTTGTGTACGGTACTTATCGTAAGCTAAAATGTCAACGTCGAAACCGCTCAACTTTTGGGCAAAGGCACTGCCTGTGTTCCCAAAACCAAGTATTCCTATTTTCTTTCCTTCTAACTCCTCTCCGCGATTTTGCTCTCTGAACCACTCACCCCTTTTAACCTCATTGTTACTTCGGTTGATGTTGGCCATTAAACTTAAAAGCATGCCTAAAGCTTGCTCCGCTACCGCGTTTCTGTTCCCCTCAGGTGAATTGACGCATAGAATTCCATTTTGGTTGGCATGGGGTACATCAATAATTTCCATACCCGATCCCAACCGAGCAATAAACCTGAGCTTAACACCCTTGTCTATCAACTCTTTATGGGCCTTTACCTTAGTATTAATTATTACCCCAAAATAATCAGAAATAATACTCAATACCTGTTCGAAAGAAATAGCTGGCTGATAATCTACTTCAAAACCCTGTTCCGTAACACCCTCTATTAGCCGTGGATGAACGGCATCGGTAATTAGCACTTTAGGCTTCATCCGACGTCATAGTTTTAGTGATGAATATGAAATCGGCAATAGATAATTGCTCTGGCCGAAGGGTGAGGTATTTTTCTAACGCTGTATATTTTTCTATCTCCATTGACTTCAATGTGTTACGCAGCATCTTCCTTCGTTGCAAAAAAGCTTGCTTTACTATTCGCTTAAATAGCTTAGGATTATAGTCTGATGGTGCATTTTTATCCGCCAACAACCTTATCACTGCTGAATCTACCCTTGGGGGTGGGTTAAATTTTTCTGGAGCTACTTCAAAAAGGTATTCCCCTGTAAAGTTAGCTTTAGCCAATACCGAAATAACGCCATGGTCTTTACCACCTGGCTCAGCAGTTACTCGTTTAGCCATCTCTTTTTGAAACATTCCTCCTATACCTACCACTTTGTCGTGATTCTCTATCCCCTTAAAAACTATCTGCGAAGAGATGTTGTAAGGGAAGTTGCCAATTATATATAATGGGTAAGTAAACTGGCTTAAGTCCATCTTTAAAAAATCGCCCTGAGTGATCCTATCTCGCAATTTGGGGAAACGTTGTTGCAATCCCTTTATCAAGTCCCAGTCTAGCTCAACCAGATGTAGCTTTTCTGGATAGAGGTCAAGCAAGTATTCTGTCATTACCCCTTGACCTGGCCCTACCTCTAGTAAGGTGGCATCTTCTGGCAGTTCGCCGAACAAACCCGCAATACGCCTTGCAATGTCCATATCGTTAAGGAAATGCTGCCCAAATCTTTTCTTTGTTCGTACCATATGTGCCTAAAATAGGGTGTTCCCTTTTTAATTATCTTTACCGCCCTCACCGAAATACGAGCTTAAAATATGCTGAATATCAAAGTATCTCACACCGACAAAGTTACCAAAGATGCCCACTACATAGTATTGGCTAATAAGAAGACTGACCTAAAAGGTGCCGACCTACCAAATGAAATAGCTAAGGGATTTTTAAATGATAGCAAGAAAGAGGTAAACCCATCTCTTATTACTAATAGTGGCACTTATTATTTGGTTTTCAATATTGAGAGCCTTGGTGAAAAACGCAGTAAGCGAGAAGAAGTACGTAGATGGGGAGTAACTGTAACCAGCACTTGCAATAGCTTTAACCTTGATAAGCTGCACATTATCGACCTAACTGACGATAAGGAGTATGTTGGCGATCTTTTGGAAGGAATATTGTTGACCAACTACCACTTTCCAAAGTATAAAACTAAGGATGGTGATAAGAACAAGTTAAAAAGCATTAGTGTAGCCAAAGCAGCGATAGCTAAAAAGGACTTAGACAATGTTCTAACAGCAGCGGAAGCAACTTATTTAGCCCGCACCTTAATAAATGAGCCACTTTCTTACTTAACGGCAGTACAACTTTCTAAAGAGATACAAAAAGCTGGTAAAACGGCAGGCTTTAAAGTAGAAGTGCTTACCAAAGCGAAAATAAAGGCGCTGAAGATGGGTGGCCTGTTAGCGGTTAACATGGGAAGTATTGACCCTCCTACTTTTAACATTATGGAGTGGAAGCCTGCAAAGGCAAAAAATAAAAAGCCACTTGTGCTAGTAGGAAAGGGTGTGGTATATGATACTGGGGGTTTAAGTCTTAAACCAACCGCTAACTCCATGGACTTTATGAAAAGTGATATGGGCGGCGCAGCAGCTGTAATAGGTGCTATGTATGCAGTAGCAAAAATGAAATTACCCATTCATGTTATCGCTTTAGTGCCTTCTACAGATAACCGACCTGGAGGAAATGCTTACGCACCTGGTGATGTAATAGAGATGCACAATGGAATGACAGTAGAGGTATTGAATACCGATGCGGAAGGAAGAATGATATTGGCAGATGCTTTGAGTTACGCCCAAAAATATAAACCAGAATTGGTAATAGACTTAGCTACACTTACAGGTGCAGCAGCTCGTGCCATTGGCGGACAAGGCGTAGTAGCTATGGGTACTGCACCTAGAGAAGAAATGGAAGCACTAGCAGAAAGTGGATATGCCGTGCACGAGCGCATTGTAGAATTCCCTTTTTGGGATGAATACGGTGACATGATAAAATCAGACCTTGCCGATATTAAGAATGTGGGTGGGCCTGCTGCTGGTATGATAACCGCTGGAAAATTTTTGGAACACTTTACCGATTACAATTGGATACACTTAGATATTGCTGGTATGGCATGGAAGCATAGCCCTGATGGATACCGCATTAAGAACGGTACTGGTGTTGGCGTTCGTTTATTGGTTGACTTCTTGAAGAATCGTGCGTCATAATGTCGAAACCAAAAAACATCGATAAACCAAAGATCGCCATAACCATTGGTGATATCAACGGAATTGGTCCAGAGGTAATTATCAAAGCGTTTGGCGATAGCCGAATGCTTGCGCTTTGTACTCCTGTGATATATGGGTCATCAAAGGCATTGAATTATTACCGAAAAGGCATTGAAGTAGAAGAATTCAATCCACAGATAGCTAAGTATATAAACGACGACCTTCAGCTTAACCCAAAAGTGGTTAATGTGGTCAACTGTTGGGACGAGGCCTTTGATATAGAACCAGGTGCAGCCACTGAATCTGCAGGCAAATACGCTCTTACCGCTATTGACGATGCATTAGAAGACTTGAAAAAGGGTTATGTAGATGCTATTGTTACTGCGCCTATTAATAAAAGTGTTGTAAAGCCCGAAGGTTTCAACTTTACAGGCCATACAGAATACATCACTCAAAAGACAGACACCGAAGAATCGGTAATGATGCTGGTAAGTGACAACTTCCGCATGGCATTGGCTACCAATCATCTTCCACTAGGAGAAGTATCGGCAGCTATTACTAAAGAAGGTATTTTGAAGAAACTAAGGATAGTTCATAAAACGCTTGAACGCGATATGGGCATCCTTAACCCCAAGATAGCCGTGTTCGGTTTAAATCCGCATGCGGGTGATAATGGCCTATTGGGTAAAGAAGAGAAAGAAATTATTATTCCAGCCATAGAGAAGGCCAAGCAAGATGGCATCATGGCTGTTGGTCCTTTTCCTGCCGATGGTTTTATGGGTGCTGCCAGTTATAAGCACTTTGATGCTATTTTAGCCATGTATCACGATCAAGGCTTAGTGGCCTTTAAATCGGTATCGTTCGGTAATGGTGTGAATTACACTGCTGGGTTACCAATAGTGCGTACTTCCCCTGATCATGGAACAGCTTATGACCTTGCATCGAAAGGGCAAGCATCAGCAGGTTCATTGCAGCAAGCTGTATTTTTAGCCCTAGATGTGTTACGAAATAGAGCTGTCTACGATAAAGACTCCGCCAATCCTGTAAAGCGTAGATCTATCAGAGGAAGAGAGAACTAGTATTATATTTTACATTTCGTTACATTTCTGCTATCTTTGCGCTCCTGTTTGAAATAGATGAAGGCACTAAGAACATTGAACATCCCATTCGTTGGGTTAAATGAAGGCTTACATCTTTTCAAATTTGATATTGACGATGAGTTCTTTGCATGTTTTGATAGCAGCCTACTAAAAGGTGGAGACGTTCACGTTGAAGTTAACTTCGACAAGAAAACAAGTTTCTTCATTCTCGATTTTGTGCTGGAAGG
>CAYGTK010000037.1:0-24250 GCA_964352775.1 uncultured Chitinophagaceae bacterium | reverse complement strand
GTGTCTGTTTGCTTAGGTATTAATGTCAATTCTGCGTATTTCGTTACGTTTGAACAAGAACACAACAAGCTATACAAAGTTGATTTTGATAAAGCGCGCGACTGGTACTTAGACTAGTTGTTAAGCATCAATTTTAATACTCTACTGCTGTTAACTGTAGTTACTTTAACAAAGTACATACCCGTAGGTGCATTGCTAAGTGCTTGAACGTTGTTAGTGCTATTGGCGCTAAGTGTACCTTGAACTAAAGCTTCTCCGCCTAAGGTGTATACCTCGTAGCTAGCTTCTTTGCTTCCTGGGTTCTCCAATATGAAATTGCCTGAGCTAGGGTTGGGGTACATTTTTATTTCTGCTAAACTAGCAGCCTCGGTTGGAATAGAAGTGGAAGTAACATTACACGGTTGAGCCTCCAGGTAATCAAAAGTGCATTTATTGTTAGTGGTATCCCAATCGGTCATCCATATTTGCCAAGTACAACCAAATTGATTCTGTACAAAATAGCTGATGTCTTGTACCACGGATCTGCTTAATGTATCTAACCACGAATAACCTATGTTAGATACATCACCATTTACTAGTGTTACATCAAATGAATTCCCTAATCCAACAGTGCCTGCCCAAGTGTCTTGATAAATACCTTGGGCGGTGCGAACTCCTGCACGCTCAGTAGTCACGGGGTTATTCCCTTGCCAGTACTCTGTGAATTGAAATTTGCCAAAGGCCAAGTCCCAAGTGCCAATAGCGGGCTCAACAGGCACTACAGTTTCATCATCTAGGGAATAATGTATCAGTAAACTGTTATAGTCAGTTTTCACCAAACTATCTGTAACCATATTACTACCGTCTAAGTCCGCATAAGAGATGTAAAAGGTTTTTGCGAAGCGAAGGCGATCAATACGTAGCTTTTTGTAGTTGCCATCCACTGTTTTTATCACAAAGGTTTTTGAGGCTTCTAGGTTATGCGTGGATATGTTGTAATCTCCCCAGCCAAAATCAAAAGATCCTGTAGAGAATGGGCTAATTAAGGCACCAGCTAACCACGATGTATCGTTATCATAAAGACGCTGCCAGCTGTTAACGCTGCTTGGGCTGAGCGTATTTGCAAACTCTGAATCACTCCCCACCAAATAGGCTTCTGCACCATGCCCGCCATTAATACTAATGGAAACCGCATCTAGCGCACCCTCAATATTGGTGCTGCTAAAGCCTAACGCCGAAAAGGAAATATCCCAATTATTGTAACTGGTAGTGCGCACCGTACCGTTCTCAAAGCTGAAATAGCTTATTTGGTCAACTGTACTACCATAGCCTAAGCTATCGGTAAAAATTTGCTGAGCAGAAAGGATATATACGATGGAAAAAAGCGAAATTGTCAGGAATGCCCTCATGTCTGTAGTGTCTTCAACTTTTAGTAATTGCAAAAATACGCTTTGGTTCACTCATAGGTATCGGCATATCACTAACATTCCATTATTTTTACTTCGTAATGACAGAAGAAGACAAAAACAAAGAAGAAGAACCGATAGAGGAGAATTCTACATCACCAGCGCATTACCTGCGGGTATTGTTTCGCTATGCAATGGGCTTACTGAGCATACGCACAGGTGTAGTATATGAAGACGCTGTTGAAACCATAAAGAAAGACATTGACTTTAAGGGGCCTAAAATATGGATACTGATCAGTTCCATATTTATAGCGGCTATTGGTTTGAATGTTAACTCTGCGCCTGTAATTATCGGGGCGATGCTTATATCGCCACTAATGGGACCTATATTAGGTATAGGGCTAGCAGTAGGTACTAATGATTGGACATTGCTAAAGCGAGCGCTTCGCAACTTTGCCATCATGACGGTTGTGAGCGTTATTACTTCGTTTATTTACTTTTATTTCACTCCCCTACGCGCTGTTCAGTCAGAATTGTTGGCTCGTGTATCACCTACATCACTAGATGTGGCCATCGCCTTTTTTGGTGGTGTAGCAGGTATAATTGTGGGTACGCGAACAGAGAAAGGTAGTGTTATCCCTGGTGTTGCCATTGCAACAGCATTAATGCCGCCACTATGTACTGCGGGTTTTGGTTTGGCTACAGGTAATTGGGTGTATTTTCTTGGGGCCTTCTATTTGTTTTTTATCAATTCGGTATTCATTGCTTTGAGTACGTTCATTGTAGTGCGCTACCTTAAATTCCCTATCGTACACTACGTTGACCCGATCAAGGAGCGGCGTTATCGAATATATACCTACGGTTTTATCATTTTACTTGTATTGCCAAGCGGGTGGTTGTTCTATAATACAGTTCAAGAAACAGGCTACGAGGGTAGAGCGAATGATTTTATTGAAAAAGTAATAAGCTATCCTGGTACTGAAATAAACAATAAGGTAGTTATCTATAATGATACCTTACCAATAATCAAGGTGTTTTTAGACGGGGAGAAAAGTGTTCCGAAAGAAGTAATAGAGCAATGGAAACGTGAACTACCAATTTACGGCCTTGCCAGTGTAGATTTTAGAGTTATCCAATCTGGTGTAGATATTGATCAGTACAAAAGAGAACTGGAGGAACTGGAAATGGATGTAAAACAAGGTATCCTAAAGGATGTGTACGAACGCAATCAAAACCTATTAGAATCGAAAGAAGAGCAGATAGTTTATTTGGAAGAAGAACTAGTGAAATTGAGAAGCCGGCGTACGGTTTACGACATACCTTTTACGGCAGTAGAGCAGGAAATGAAAGTGCAGTATCCAGAGTTGAAGCGCTTCTCTTACGCTATGAGTTTGGAAAGTGATTTCTTAGAAGAACAACCTGATACTATTTGTACCTTCTTAGTACAATGGCAGGAAGATGTTAAAGATGAAGAACGAGAAAAGCTAGAAGATAAACTCTCTCGCTGGCTTAGCTTACGCTTAGAGCGCGATACCGTGCGTATACTTAATTATTGAGGCGGGCTGTAGATCTTAAATTTGCCTAATCCCCACTTTTGCATACGGTGCATTATGCTGGTTTTCATTACCCCTAGTCCATAGATAGAGCTGCGCTGGAAGTTGATGCTCGATGCTTCTTCAAAGTACTTGGTAGGGCAGGTTACTTCCCCAATAGCGAAATCAGCGAAAATGATCTGCGATAGCATTTGGTTGTCAAACACAAAATCGTCGGAATTTGCGGCTAGATTAATGCTAGTAAGCACCTCTTTATTAAATGCACGGTAGCCAGTATGGTATTCCGATAGCTTTTGGCCCACCAATATATTCTGGAAAGTAGTTAAGAAACGATTGGCGATGTATTTGTATATCGGCATGCCGCCCTTTAAGGCACCATTACCCAATATGCGCGACCCTAATACTACTGGATACAGGTCGTTACCAATAATGCTTACCATAGCGCGTATCAGCTTGGGGGTGTATTGATAATCGGGGTGTAGCATTATCACGATGTCGCCGCCTAGTTCTAGGGCTTTCGCATAGCATGTTTTTTGATTACCGCCATAGCCCTTGTTCTTCTGATGACGAATGATGTGCTTGATCCCGATAGAGCGGCCCACCTCGGTGGTGTTGTCGGTACTGTGGTCGTCTACCAATACCACTTCGTCTACAATGTCGAAAGGTATTTCGCGGTAGGTTTGTTCTAAAGTTTGTGCCGCATTGTATGCGGGTAACACTACTACTATTTTCCTGTCGTTATACATAGCTGCCAAAAATAACAAGAAAACCTATTTTTGACCGAGTTGATGACCATGCGTATCCTTATCCTTACAAAAAAGTTTCCCTACCCGCCCAAAGATGGGGAAACCATTGTATTGTATAACTATCTAAAAGCATTACATCTACAGGGTGTTCGCCCACATGTATTCTGCTTGAACACTAAAAAGCAACGTTTCGACCCAAATGCTATTCCTGATGATATGCAAGGATGGGCCACGTATCATTTCGTTGATATTGATACGGATATTAAGCCACTACCTGCCCTGGCAAACTTAGCAGGAGGTAAGTCGTATCATGTCGATCGCTTTGACCAAGAGCATGCGCACCAACAATTGGGCGAACTGCTAAAAAAGGAAACCTTTGACATCGTTCAGTTCGAAACGATCTATACGGCACCTTATTTAGATACCGTAAGGAAGTATAGCGATGCCAAATGCGTATTACGTTCGCATAATGTTGAGCATATTATTTGGGAGCACATTGCCGCTAACGAAAGCAACCCCGCCAAAAAGGCTTACCTAAAGATCCAAAGTAAGCGATTGAAGGATTATGAGTTAAAGCAAACCAGAGCCTTTGATGCTCTAGTACCAATAACCGATGTGGATGCTGATAAATTCAGAGGACTAGGTATTGCTCTACCTATGCTAGCTATGCCTTTGGGTTTAGAGATGACGGAAGCCAGAATCACTATTGAAGCTACCAATGCCGTTGGTTTTATTGGTAGCCTAGATTGGTTGCCTAATGAAGAGGGCGTGCTTTGGTTCGTGAAAGAAGTATGGCCATTGGTCAATAAGCAATTACCAGAAGCTAATTTTCAAATAGCGGGTAGAAATATGCCTACTAGCATTGCTCAAATAAAACAAGCTAATGTAGAAGTAGTGGGAGAGGTGGAAAGCGCAAAAGACTTCGTTAATAACCAGCAAATAATGGTAGTTCCCTTGTTATCAGGTAGTGGTATGCGCATTAAGATAGTAGAGGCTATGGCCTTGGGTAAAGCAGTGGTAACTACAAGCCTAGGTATAGAGGGAATAGCTGCTGAAAATGGGAGAGAGGCAGTAATTGAAGATCATCCCCAGCAAATGGCAACGGCAATTATTGAGCTGTTGAATAATTTAGAGAAACGTGAACTAATAGGTCAAGCTGCTTCGGCATTTACACGTGCTAATTTCAGCAGTACAGTATTGGTAGCAAAGCAGTTGGAGTTCTATAGGGAGCTGATAGAAGATAAAAACTAAGCAACAGAGCTTAGGTAGCTAACTATTCTAAAGCTCACAGCTTAACTATAAAATACCAGCTATATTAACAGCGTTATAGCCAGTACACACCACCAACACATGCCACACAGCATACAGAACGATATTGAAGAACTGCTTCGCGAAGGGCTGATAGACCAAGCTACGGGCGATGCTATTAGCCAATACTACCAGCAGAAACCTAAGCCCGACAACAGCAGTAGGCTGAACTTGGCTTTTGGCATTTTGGGTGCCACGCTGGTAGGGTTGGGCATTATTTTAATAGTAGCCCACAACTGGGATAACCTTTCTAGGCAAGTGAAAACCGTATTTGCCTTGTTGCCTGCTATTATTGGTCAGGCCGCCTGCTGTTATGCCCTAATGAAACGGAACGATAGCCCTATGTGGAAGGAGGGGGCATCTGTTTTTTTGGTATTTGCCTTGGGAGCAGGTATAGCTTTGATCAGCCAGATATACAATCTGCCCGGGTCAATGGATAGTTTCTTCCTCACTTGGTCGTTAATGGTGCTGCCCCTTATTTATGTGATGAACTCCTCGTTCACGGGGCTACTGTTTTTAATGGGTATCAACTTATACCGGGTCAACCACAACTTACCTCGTAATGAGGTTTCGCTTGAAACACTTTGGTACTGGCTGCCTTTATTGGCAGCTCTGCCGCATTATATTCAACTACTTAGGCAAAAGCCGAACAGCAACATCATCGCCTTTTTTAACTGGATACTGGCTATTGGGTTCCTTTTTGCCATTGTAGGTCGCATAGGTAGTCAAGAATGGTTGGTACCATTGATATTTTGTGCAATATTCTCTAGCCTTTATATACTGGGGCAGCTACCCACCTTTAAGCGTTCGTCGCTGGTGCGCAATGCCTATCAAGCTATTGGCTCTCTTGGTAGTATTGGCTTAATATTAGTGCTTAGCTTTGAAGATGTTTGGGAAGGAATAGCTAAAGAATTTAACCAAACGGAAGCCTTGGCGCTGTTTCCTGAAATGATAATAGCCTGTTTAGCGGTACCCTGCCTACTAGTGCTTTTTTACCTGTGGTATAAGCGAAGTAAGGAAACCAGCCTTACACCTATAATGTACATCCCAATTGCTTTAATTCCATTGTTTTTCATAGGTCTGTATACCACTGCTGTGTTCTATGCTATTAACATATTGGTATTAGTGGTGGGCATCAGCACAGTTTGGCGTGGTGCAAAAGCCGATAACTTAGGCTTAATGAACTTCGGCCTGCTTATAGTAGCCGCACTGGCAAGTGTACGGTTTGCTGACGACTCATTGAGTTTTGTAATACGGGGCATACTATTTATGCTAGTAGGTATTGGCTTTTTTGCCACCAACTATTGGTTAATTAAAAGGAGGAAAGCACATGAGAGCTAAACCGATATGGATAGCAGCCTTTGTGCTAGTGGCCTTGGGGCAGTTGTATATGCTTACCAGTACCATTTGGAAGATGGAAGACACCATTACCACAGGAAACCTATATAAGTTCAGGGTAGAGCCTGTAGACCCTACCGACCTGTTCAGAGGTAAATATGTGCGGCTCAATTTTAAGGATGATGAGTTTATCACTACTAATTATGATAGATACGATCCTTCTAATGAAGTATACCTTAGTCTAAAGGAAGATGAAGATGGGTATGCAGTTGTTGATACAGCCTATTTACCTGGCGAGGATATACCAGTAGACCATCTTAGAATAAATGTAGGCCACATATGGTCAGTGAAAGACAAAGAAGACCTGTGGAGGGTGACTTTAACTTACCACTTCAACAGGTTCTATATGGAAGAAAGCAAAGCCCCAGCAGCAGAGGAAGCCTACAACAATGCTGTGCGCAATGGCACCAGCGATTCATATGCACTGGTAGCTATTAAGAACGGGGAGGCTGTGCTGCTGAATGTTTACTTAAGAGGACTCCCCCTTGTTGATATAGCCGAAGAGCAGTTGTTGTTGCATGCGGAGTAGCAACTCTCTCGTTAGCGTCATTTTGTGTGCTATCTAATATCATCCAATCTTTCTGAAACTAATAATCGGCTTTGCTGTTTATTGACCAAGGGTAGTCATTAAATGGGTATCTTTGCAGCACCAAAAGCAAGCAAATGGCAACAGATAACAAACAACGCAAGCTAGACACGGTAGAAGAAGCTATCGCGGCAATACAAGCAGGCGAAATGGTAATTGTAGTTGATGATGAAGATCGTGAGAACGAAGGCGATTTTATAACCGCAGCTCGTAATGTTACTCCTGAGGTGATCAACTTTATGGCTACCCATGGCCGTGGATTGATATGCGCACCAATTGTAGAAGAAGTAGCCGACCGTTTAGGTCTGGAATTGATGGTAGGCGGAAATAACTCGCTACACGATACCCCTTTCACCATATCTATTGATTTGATAGGTAATGGTTGTAGCACAGGTATTTCGGCAGCAGATAGAGCTAAAACAGTTCAGGCATTAATAGACCCTACTACTAAGGCAGAGGATTTTGCTAAGCCAGGTCACATCTTCCCACTAAAGGCCCGCAAGGGTGGTGTATTACGACGTGCGGGACATACTGAGGCTACTATTGACTTGGCTCGCCTTGCTGGTTTTGAGCCTGCTGGAGCCATCGTAGAGATAATGAACGAAGACGGCACTATGGCCCGCTTGCCAGAACTACTGCAAATAGCCGATCGCTTCAACATGAAGATCATTTCTATAGAAGATTTGATCAAATACAGAATGGATCGTGAGCGCTTGATAGAGAACGTGGTGAAAGACGTAGCTATGCCAACCAAGTATGGCGATTTCCGCATACACGGGTACAAGCAAATAACTACTGGTGATGAGCATTTTGCCCTAACCAAAGGAACTTGGGATAAAGATGAACCAGTATTGGTTCGTGTACACTCTTCGTGCCTTACAGGTGATCTGTTAGGCTCTATGCGCTGCGATTGTGGTGATCAGTTAGATACCGCAATGAAGAAGGTAGAAGAAGAAGGTAAAGGCGTTATTCTATACATGAACCAAGAGGGTAGAGGTATTGGCTTATTGAATAAACTAAAAGCATACAAACTGCAAGAGCAAGGCATGAATACCTACGAGGCCAACAAGGCACTAGGTTTCAAAATGGATGAGCGTGACTACGGTGTTGGAGCACAGATATTGCACGACCTTGGCATTACCAAAATGCGCTTAATGAGTAACAATCCTAAGAAGCGTACCGGTATTATCGGTTACGGATTAGAGATAGTAGAGAACGTAGCCCTAGAAATAGAAGCCAACCCACACAACGAAAAGTACTTGCGCGACAAGCGCGATGTGATGGGTCACGAGATAATGAAGGGACACTAATTCCCAATATTTATTAAGTTAGGGTTATGGATAAAGAAGCGATACATGCCCGCCTGCTAGGTTTATTGAAAAAGTATGAGCCAGAAATGGACATACGCCAGAATACAGGTACCATTTACGATATGTATGGTACTAAGCAAGTAGAAGCCGTTAACAAAGTACACGATGGTATGTATTTCGCCTCAGCTCGTATTCAGAAGAACTTTGTGGGTTTCTACTTCTTCCCAATATACACGCATGCTGATGAATTTGCCGATATACCGCCCGAGATAAGGAAATGCCTAAAGGGTAAATCGTGCTTCCACATCAAGAAGGATGACGATGAACTGTTTGGCCAAATTGAAGCTATGCTTGATAAAGGCTACGACCATTACCAAAGTATTGGTTGGGTGTAGATTGATCGTTCGGTAGTTTTTTCGTAAACTTGGTTCACCATAGTCTCGCCATGCGGGGCAACCACTATAACCAAACTTGCGTATACTATGGCCATGGGAACATTCAACACCTCTGTAATAGTCAGAAAACCGCTCGATCGTACTTTTCCACTTTTGCTTTGCGAAAGCACGATGCCCCTTTGGATAAGTGGCTTTAAAAGCATTGAGTTATTGCATGGCGAAGTACGCCAAGCCAATAGCAAATACTTATTGCACGTAGAAGATCGCGGTCGTATCGTTAAGGTAAAGCAAGATATACTGGAGATAACCGATCTAGAACTGATCCGCACCCGTTTGGAACACCCCGATGTTATTACCTACAGCGACATCCATTTCGAGGCCATCGGTCAGCAGACTAAAATATCCTGCCACGTAAAGGTGCACGGTAAAGGTTTCGCCGTAAAAATGGCGATGGGTATTGCTAAGAGTATCTTAAGAAGCCGCCAAGAGAAAGACTATAAACGATTTAAGCAGGTGCTGGAGCAGGCGGCTTAAGTAAGCACTTTTTTCTAACGTTATTTAGCTGTCGCTAGTCTCTGACTAGCGACTAACTAACACATAGTCTCCGACTGTATAGCTTTAATTGCAAGTAATTTCCATACGGAATCCACGTGTTTGTCAGTCAGAGACTGACGGGTCGTTTTGTCACCAGTCAGAGACTGGCGACAGCATGGGGTATCGCTAGTAACTAACATAGCAATAATGATAGCTTTTGTATCTTGGTGAGGTGAAGCGAATATTAGCTTGGTTAAATGCCCGTTGGTTTTTTTTAGTTCTACTCCAATTCATAATTGTTCTTACAATTTTGGCAATTGCCATAATTCCCGATTTATTCTACGAAACGATTGATGTTAATCGGGGATATTTATCATATACGCAGTTAGATTCCATTTTCTTTTTTTTAATACTGGGTGCAATAGTTTTGGTGTTAAATCTAATCTGGAATGTTTTGCTCCTTATAAAACGAAAGTGGCTAAAAGCTTTCATTCAATTTATATGCACTTTGGTTTTGGCATTTGCTGTACTTGTACTTGGAGGGCTGTGGGCTTTTTTTAAGCAGACTGATAACTTTGCATCTGGTTTGACAATACCAAAAAACATAAAAGCCGAAATGCCAGGTGGACACTGTATGTTTGGGGGGCTCGGGAATGGCTCTAAGCCCGAAATAATAGCTAAAAACTCGGGGGAATTTGAAATTAAATGTGGCATGCAACCAGGTATATACACCTATAAAGTCTGGCTAAAAGAAATTCCTAAGGGCGAGGTGTATTTAAAGGTATATGAGTACACTAGAGATGCAGAGTTAGGCATAGGGTATGGAACCATAGTTAGTGTTCATAATTCTAGCGATACACTTACAGCGTTTAGCTTGCATGGAGATTTCATGATATACGCAGGAAATTGGGCGCAAACTTATGCCGCCCGCTATGAGCTATGGTATAAAGCAGAAGGTTCTAACAAATCTACTAAACTCAATCAAAAGATTTATTTAACCGAAGGATGGATGCGGTAGCCAACAACTGCCGGCTGCACACTGCCTACTGCCAACTATCTCTAATCCTCCACCCGCTCAATACTAAATCCAATTATCTCCTGAGGATCTTTACCTGTATAGCCTTTACCCAACTTACCGCCGTAGTAGCAGCTGTATATCAAACCACGCAGGCCGAAATCGAGCTGGCGGAAAAGGCTAACTAGTGGGCCATTGTTGGCGTGGGCTGTTTCTAGTTTACCGACTAACCAGCGGAGGATAAAGCCTGGCATGTAGGCCAATATGCTTAGTAGCAAACTCAAGTCGCTAATATCGTCGCTAGGTGCGTACGATACTAGGTCGTCAATATGCTCTAGGCCACCTACGTCGCTAAATTTAGGGAACTCTCCATTCTCTGGTATCATGATGTTCCCGATACGGTTAAGGGCCTTAAGCGCCGACTTGCTCAGATGCTCTGACATGGCTTGTTTTTTTTCCTGTTAGTTGTTCACTTAATTTCTGGGAGAGCGCAAATATGCTCAGCGATGGATTGATGCCCGGTGCAGCAGGGAATATGCTAGAATCGGACACATACAAATTTTTAGTGCCATGCACACGGAATTCAGGATCGACTACTGAAGTAGCTCCATCGGTGCCCATTACAGCCCCACCCATAAGGTGCAAGCCAAAGTAGTATGGCGATTGAATGACCTCTTTAGCACCAGCGGTTTCAAATATGCTCTTTATTACCCCCAAGCCCTTGTCGCGCTTCACTTTGTCGGCATCGGTCAATGGCTTTTTAATTACCAGTTTACCTTTGTTATTTAGTTTTATCTCGCCTACATTATCATCACGAAGGGCCACCTCTATGCATTGCATGCTGCGGTAGTTCTTCATGATGTCTTGGTGGCGCTTACCTGTTCTGTTGAACAACACACTTACTGAAATTGGCGGTGCATATACGTTCTCTAGCTTAAAGCCTTGTTCACGGAACGAAGGGTCTTTACTGGCTACCGTTTGGAAATAGCCCTTGTGCGAGTTGATCTCCTCATCAAATATCCCGAACTGCATCCATTGGGGGTGCGAGGAAAAGTATTTGCCTAATGCAGGTAGCTTACTCTTAAACCCACTCTGCAGTAGCATTTTAGTAGTCCCGAACGATCCACCAGCTACGATAACATTACGTGCTTGATACTTCTCGTCACGGCCATTGAACTTGGCTATCACGGTTATCACATCATTGTTGTGCCTTATCTCGTGCACCTCGGTTTGTGCTTGAACTTTCAAGCCTTGTTTCTCTGCTTTTTGCACATAAGTAGCCATCGAGCTTTGCTTGCTATCGCGATGGCAACCGCTAAGGCAGGCAATGCAGTCGTTTCCACGTTCGTGAGCGCAGTCGCTTTGTCCTTTAGTAAGGTAGCCCCATTTGTAACCTAGCTTATCGCAACTTTCGCAGAACATCTCTGCATTTCGGTTACGCTCAGTTGGGGTGAAAGTGTGAAAATTCAAGAAGTCTTCTACCGTATCGTAGTATGGCTTCATAGCTGCTTCCGTAAAGAAGTCGACACCACTACGGTCTTTCCAATCATCAAATGCCAAGTCGTCGAAACGATTTAGCAAGCATTGGTTTACGATAGAGGTTCCACCCACTGCACGGGCACGCAAAAAGGCCATTCTTGCTTCTGAATCAAATTCAATTCCACCACCCCAATACAATTGGGCTGATGTATCAGCCTCATTCCTTGGGAAGGTATCTTTCCGGAAGAACTTTCCTGCCTCTAACAATAGGACCGTTGCTCCAGCTTTATTTAAGTTGTAAGCGGTATTCCCGCCCGCTGGCCCTGAGCCTATAATTATATAATCGTGGATCATGTTTTTCAGTCGGCAGTTGGCTGCTAAAATTTGACAGTGTTGTTCCTAGCTAGGAGTAACAGTCAACAGTAGCAGTCAACAGTGCTTTATTTATTAACTAGTTAATTGATGGTTTTGCAAACTTTTCAGGGTTAGCCATCATGTAATTTATCAGTTTTCCTATTTCAGAGTAGGAACCATATAATGTTTCACACTCTTGTTTCTTAATATACAAGCAATCTACCGCAAAATCTAACCAAACCTTAGTTTCACTAGCTTCTGCGTCTGCATCAGTCAATTTGCTGATAAAATGCTTTGGATAATTACGTTTTCTATATGCCTCAGCAATATTAGCACAGACAGCCCTAGAAGACCTTCTTACTTGGTCTGTCAAAGCGTATTTTTCTTCTTTTGGAAAACTTTTGCTCATTTCAAATACCAACATAGCCGCTTCATAAGCCTTCGAATAAGCTTTCAATCGTTTAAATCCATCCGTGGAAAGATCATCACTTCTCATTGATCTGATTGTTAATACTGTCATTAAAAAACTGTTGACTGCGACTGTTGACTGTTACTGGCTACTGTCGCTGTTACTAAAAACTGCCGACTGCCTATTGCCGACTGAACTACTTCAATTTTTCTTTAGTACCGATAGAATCTACCTTTAATCCATTGATGGCGAACTTTATCCAGTTCTTGCTGCGAGGGAAATAGGCATCCATAAGATTGCTCAATAGATCGAATTTACCTTGGGTGAATGGATACCAATGCGGTTCAATAGCACTCCCTTGCTTATCTATCAAGATAGATTTAGAGTTGCAGAAGGTATGTATACCTGCATCGCCCTTGTAGCGACCGAAGCCACTATCCTTGGTTCCACCAAATGGTAAGGCCGGGTTACCTTCTGTTAGCATGTGGCTATTGATAGAAACATTACCGGTTACAATTCGCTTGGCTACCCGCTCAGCACGTTTGAGGTCTTTACTCCATACGCTGGCGCTTAGTCCGTATGGCGAGTCGTTGGCTAGGTCAATAGCTTCTTGTTCGGTTTTGAATTTCATTACGGCTATCACAGGGCCAAAGGTTTCTTCGTAACCTATCTGCATAGTGTGATCACAATCTACCACAATGGTAGGAGGGAAGTGGTGCGATCCTGGCTCACGGCTTCCACCGCAAAGCACCTTGGCGCCCATTTCTACAGCTTCTTTTATTTGAGCTTCTATCTTTTGTATTTGGAACTCCGCCGTTACGGCACCTACATCGCATGAACCCGGATCGGTATGATCGGTATCAGCAGTAGCTAAGCGAAGCTTTTTGGTGCGGTCTACTAGCATTTCAACCAATGGATCGTAAATGCTTTCGTGTACGTATAGTCGCTCAATAGATGTACAGCTTTGGCCTGCATTGGTAAAGCCACCCCACATAATACCATTCACGGTACGCTCTAGGTCTACATCTTCAAACACTAGGCTTGGATCTTTTCCGCCCAATTCTAAATCTACAGGTATCAAGTATTTACTGGCGTGTTCCATTATCTGGCGCCCAGCTCGTACGCTACCCGTAAAGTGTATCTTATTAGGACGTTCATCTATTAAGGCCGAACCAGTTTGTCTGCCACCATATACCACTTGAAAGGCATCTTTCATAAAGCCGCTCTCGCTTACCATTTTCTCCCAAAAGCCTTTCAATGGCGTTACTTCTGACGGCTTGAATATTACTGCATTACCCGCCAAGAAGGCTAGTAATCCTGGTATAATACCTTGATAGAAAGGGAAATTCCATGGGGCGATGATAAGTACAGTACCCATTGGTTCATATACTATCTTCGATTTTTTACCCATCAAAAAGATAGGCGTGTGTACCGTTTCATCTTTCAATAACTTGGGTGTAACACCTTTGAAATAGTCGATCACATCGCATATTTCAAATACCTCTGCGGTCAAGCAATCTACACGAGATTTACCTGTTTCGCTAATGATGGTATCAAGTATATAGTCTTTATTGGCAAGCACCCAGTCGTTTATCTTCAGCATCTCCTCTATCCGTTGTTTAACGGACATGTTGCGGATCTTCTCCTGCATTTCGCGGGCTGTGGCGTATGCTTGCTTTATCTCCGCCTCGCTAGCATCAGAAATAGAGTAGAGTACGCTCTTGTTTTGGGGGTTGATCACTTGAATGTCGGTAATCGTAGCAGCTTCCATGCTTATATTTTGATCTTGTGTGGTTAAATTTTGGGATTCGACCGAAGATAAGGCTTTTGCTTAACATTTAGTTAACGTAACGCCCGTGTAGTAACAGTTTTGGAAGTTGGGGTAGATAAAAAATGACTTCGATTGTAGCCCTTGTCAGCTTAACCTAATGGATGCTTGTATGAGTTAAACAAGGCTAGGTGCTAAACCATAGGAAACCAACGTGGCTAATAGGCAGACTACTAATGCAGTTAACATCCATCTTAAACTACTATACTCAAGCCTAATTCCTACCCATTGCTGGAAGAATAGGGTGAAAACTAATAGAACTGCGGTATATGAAACATTTTCGTGAATAACTAACTCGTTAGTTAAGTCACAACAAAGCCCCCCGATAGATACACCAACAATCAAGTAAAGCATGTCAGCAAGCTGTTCGATCAACATTAAGAAAGCAGTTAGAGTAACCACTATCTTCCAGGGCATTTTCTTGCTTAAGGAGCCACGTTTTGTAAACCATGTACCAAGACAAATAAACATAGCGCATTGCACCACTATACCTGATATAAGAAGATAGTATGGCCAAGCATGTGTTTCGCTCATTTCTCTTGGCCACCATTTGAAATTTCTACTAACAGTTAAAGTATGAATGAAAAACTGATATATGAAGTGATGCAGAGCTACAAAACTGCAAAACCCGAGCAGTAGCCCTAGGAAAAATCTTTTTCTGCCAATCTCATTTATGGTCAACACTTGTTTCAATGGTGGTAAATTATAAATTCTTTTGCGGAATACTTTTGATATGGCTCAGTTCCAAAAGAAAAACACAACTTCACTGCATATTTATAGAGGAAAAAGGTTTGCAAAAAAATCAACGTTATAAAATAGAGAACGGAACTCTTCATTGGAGAGACCTAGGTCTGGGGCAACCTGAATTGATCAGCCTTCTAAAAGGGCTAAGTACAGTCTTGGAGGGTAAAACAGAAAAACTAACATCCTTTAGCTTGAGTTACAATAATGAACTTGGAGATGCCGGAGTAATTGAACTTTTGAAAGTTCTGCCACCAAGTATAAAAGATGTTGGTTTGGTGGGCTGTAATATTGGAGATGCTGGTGGAGAAAGGGTGCTAGAGTGGATGGCCCGAACTACTGACCTGAACATGTTATGTATTGAAGGGAATAACTTATCAAAAGAGATGAAAGCTAGATTTGTGGAGCGGAGTGAAGAGATGAACTTTCAGTTTTTCGGATAGTTGCCAATGCGGAGGTGCTGCTACTCCAATTTTTTAATGAAACGAAGGTGCACAAAGCAATGAAAGCAATCAGCTGAGGAGTCGTACAGAGTTACTTCCATGATGCCATTACTTTTCGTAGCCCTCAGAACTTGAATATCCAAAAAAATACACAACTTCGAGGCATGTTTCTAGAGTATACAGGTTTACAGGAAGAGCAACGCGGTTGGATAGAGGTGATTTGCGGATCGATGTTCTCGGGGAAGACGGAAGAATTATTACGCCGTGTTAAGCGGGCAGAGATAGCTCAGCAGAAATTCCAACTGTTCAAACCCAAGGTAGATACGCGCTACGACGATGAAAAAGTAGTAAGCCACGACGGTAAAGGAACCGTATCGCAACCCGTAGCTAAAGCGCAAGACATCCTCAACTTGGTTGATAACAATACCAAAGTAGTAGCCATAGACGAAGCGCAATTCTTTGATAAATTACTACCCGACGTATGTACCGTTCTGGCCCGAAAGGGTAAACGAGTAATGATAGCTGGTTTAGATATGGATTATCTTGGCAAGCCCTTTGGGCCTATGCCTGAACTACTAGCTATAGCCGAATACGTGACCAAAGTACATGCCATTTGTGTGCAATGCGGTCACCTGGCCTACGTTAGCCATCGCACAGCAGAGGATGATGAACGCGTGCTATTGGGTGAACTAGATGCCTACCAACCCCTTTGTAGAAGGTGTTTTGATAAACAGCAAATGAAGGGGGAGGAGTAAGGAATTACCGTTTCCCCAACCAGCCCAATACTCTATTACCATCAATTACATATTTACCACTACTATTTTCTAAGCTGAGGTTTACTCGGGTATCGGCATAAGGCCCTCCATTCTGCTGGGTAAATTCAATTTCTTCCGCTGTTACTTTCGAAATGATGGCTACGTGCCCAAATGAGTTTAATACGTTACTATCAAATACCAATATATCGTTCACTTTAGGTGCGGTGGCGCTTCTGTTCGAGAATTGCATCAAGTCCCGCTCGCTATTCTGTGTTCCGTCACTCAATTTTTTATTGTAAAAGTCTTTCGCGTGGCCATAACTGTTCGGCATTTCATGGTCTAGGTATTCCAAGTAGTAGCGCTTTACAAATTCAACGCATTGGTACTTCAATCCTATATTGTATCCCGTTGTACTCAAGCTCCGCGAGCTCACATTGCTTACGGGGCCGTTATAATAAACTGCTACACCGTTCAACTCGTCTATTTTGTCGCCCACTTGCTTGGGACTGAACAGGGTGGTGTTAACTACTGCGAAAATGGCTGCCGTGCCCAATACAATAGCTACCACCAATATCATTGTATGCTTCATGATGTGGAGGTTTTAAGGTGATGTAGTATAGGTGGAGTATATAACTAAAACGATGCCAGATCTTTAGTTCGTATGCAGTACATGCTACTTTACACTACCAATATCTTACACATCAATTATGGAATGTTGTACATGAAACCTCACCTAGTGGTAGTTATTTAGAGGATTAATTAACAAGTTCTAATACTATCATGAGATATTCATTACTAGCTATTACCTGTATTACTTTGGCTATTTTCTTTAACAGCTGTGATAAAGAAAGCGACAAAGACGACGAGTGCACCGTTCAAACTTGGTATCAAGACGCCGATGGCGACGGACTAGGTAACCCCGATGAAAGTGTTGAGAATTGCGAACAACCTACTGGTTTTGTTGCTAATAGCGATGACCCTGATGATACCGTATGTACGCTACAGACTTGGTATGAAGATGCCGATGGTGATGGATTGGGTAACCCCGCCGTTTCGCAAGAATCGTGCACACAACCTACTGGCTATGTATCTAACAGCGATGATGACGATGATACCGTAGCTGCTACGGTAATAATAGATGTTGATGACGCTTTATTTTTGGCAGGTGGATTAGATCAGGCTATAACTACGGTAGCATGTACATTATCAGATGGTACAGTTACTATGTGCTACCAGATAGTATCTACCAGTACTCCTCCTGATCATGATATGGGCCCTTGGTGTCCAGATAATATTTCAGATGATGCTTCTAAAGGTGGTATATGGTTAGAGAATGGTCAGGTATATGATGTAGATGGTGCTTTCGTGCAGAACATGGCAACCTTCTACAGTGATAACACTTGGTTGATGTATGATGGAAATGGAGACATTTACACTACAGAAACCTTAACGGAATGCCAAGAAGCAGCTAATCCTAACGTAGGTGCTCAGTATCAAAACTTTTGTGTGGAGTGTTTGCCATCGTATGTAACTGGATTAACACAAACGTATACAATACCGGTTACACCAGTAATGTTGGATGTGCCTTATACATTTGCAATGGGTCCTGGCGGACCTGGCGGTGGTGGTATATCGCAAAGAGGTGTGGCCTTTAACGGGGTTGTATTTGATGCACCTGCACCTACAGACGCTATATTGGGTGCTTACACACTTGCACCATTTGATGATGCTGGTGGCCATATCAATTTGAATGCTGGCTACCACTACCATGCTGCTACAGGTATTAGTACGGAAATAGCTCAAACGGATGGCCATGCACCGATGATAGGTTATGCATTGGACGGACATGGTATGTATGCCCAAACGGATGACCAAGGAGTAGAACCTACCGATCTTGATGCTTGTAGAGGACATTACGATACAACTCGTGGTTACCACTACCATGTTGCTGCTGCTGGTAGCAATAGTTTCATCAACTGCTTGAGCGGGGCGTACGCTAACTAATTAGCAGGATATTACTTAGTACCAAATATGAGATCAATAGTTATCATAGGGGCATTGTTGTGTTCGCTTTTAGCGGATGCTCATCAGGCAGAGATCTCTACTACAATGTTGGTAGAGCAAGCCAGTGGGGAATGGATAGTGCAATTGCGTTCGTCGCTAACGGCTTTTCAGCACGAGGTGAAAACGAGGTTTCCTGATAAACCCTATGGCAGCCCTGAAGAATTTGAGGAACAGGTAATAGTACATTTACGGTCGAACCTATTCATCAGTTTTAACAACGAAGATGCGGTTAGCTTTGATAATGCTTTTGTGAAACTGGGCCACGAGACCAATGCAGTACTACAGTTGAACAATGTGCCCGATAGCATATGGGCAGTTAGTGTGACCAATACTAGCTTTAAGGACATTAACCGCGACCAAAGTGCCTTGATAGTGCTGAAGAAAGACTTTCTGAAAGAACAGTTCGTACTTAATGAGGCGAATGATCGTACTGCTGAACTAGTGGCCGTAGGAAACAAATTCATTCTTAAAAAAGGAGAGCCTGTAAGTGAAAGTGCCCCTACATTCGGTAAAGGGGTATTGGTTCTTTTTACCGTAGTAACTACGTTGCTACTTACCCTATTGGTTTGGGTTTTATTAGCAAGATGGAAGCGATAATAACTGTCCAAAACTAGTTAGAGAACGCTAAGCCCTTTACACAACACTACAAAAAAGGGCGACCCAAAACTGGGTCGCCTTTTTCTTTAACTAGAATGATCTTAGTCGGTAATTATCACCTTTTCGGTGTTAGCTTTATCGCCAGAGAACACTTTGATATAGTACATTCCACTTGGCAATTCGCTTACGTTTATCTGGTGAAGATCGCCCGTAAGATCTTGGTTGTTGTATACCAGTTTACCGCTAATATCGAATAACTGCATATTGGTATAGCCCGTATCATAACCTTGCAATTCTACGTTCAGTAGATCTTTAGCTGGGTTAGGATACACCTTAACACCATATGTGGTTTCTAGTAACTCGCTAAGGTCTGAAGCTTTATCAGCGCCATCAGTTTGGCCACTCCACTTGGCTACGCTTATTCCGCAGTCGTCACCATTATCACTAGTAGCACCATTTCGCCACATATTGGCTATTTGGCACAATGGCAAAGCATCGTCAAATAGTTTCACCTCATCTAATGCTCCTTTAAAGCGATGGCTATTGGTTCCACTTAAAGCAGAATTGCCGCCACCCAAATATAGAGCTTGAGTAGAAGTGCTACTGAAAGTTGCCGCACGAGATGCCACTTGTTGTCCATCAGTATATAGGGTGATGGCAGTACCATCGTAGCTTACAGCTACATGATGCCAACCATTATCTAAACTGCGGTTTTTACGTTTTACTATATTACGGTTACTACTACCGTTACCCGTATACCACCATGCAACTAACTCTTCGTCATTATTTATGCGGAAGAAGAACTCCCCATCGCGCTCGGTACCTGATGGATCAACTAAAGCCAATATGGTTTTACCTGTGGCATTGTCTTCTACATTAACCCAAGCTGAGGCTGCGAAACCATCTTGCAATTGAGCAGCAGATAGTACTGTGCCTTGGTAAGTACCAAAGGTCTGCTCATCAAAACTAGCTGCTTGATCTTGTACACCCATCGTCCAAGCTGGATTTCCACTAATGGAAGCATCGTAGCTTCCCACAGCATCTATATAGGTAGATCCGAAGCACTCATTTAATGGATAGTAAGCCGTTGGCATAATTGCATTCACACAACACTCTGCTGGTTGAAAAGCAGTACTTGCCAAACTACTAATAGTAGATGCAGATACTGGTCCATCGTAGAAGCGAACATCATCCAACTTCCCTTCAAAATAGAAGCCATTGTTACTACGCCCGATGTACAGTTGGTTAGCAGTAGTAGCTGATAGGGTAGTGGTTTGTCGCTCTACTTCGTTACCGTTGATATATAGTATCAAGTCGCTACCATCGTACACAACTGCTGTATGATACCAAGTATACAATGCGAACTGTATAGGGTCGTGACGAAGGATGTTACGATTAGCCATGCCATCGCCATCGTAAGACCATGCAACTAGCTGCTCACTGTTGTTAACTCTGAATATGAAGTCACCATCTTTTTCTGCTCCACTTGGGTCAACTAATGCTGCAATGGTTTTACCCGTATTGTTGTTTCTAGCATTTACCCAAGCAGTAATAGCAAAACCATTCTGCATATCAGCAGCAGTTAATACTGGGCCACTAACATCCACATAGTCATCTACACCATCATACAACAGATTCGAATTAATGTAACCGAACTTATCTTCTGGTGAACCCATAACAGTTCCATTGAAGTTGCCTTCGCTGTCTTTACCGAAGTCATCATCGATACAGTTATCAAACTCATAATGAGCTATAAGCGAAATACACGAAGCACCCGATGAAGCTTTAACGGTAGACTTAAGTGCACCGTTCTTATCTAGCCATTCTAGTTTGGTAGTATTCGGTCCACCAACGGCTACAGTATAGAAGAACGAATCACCCGGAGGCGCAACTAAGTTCCCCGTTTGAGGTGTGCCCACTACTATATAAGTATAGGTCACATCAAAGTTATTCTCGTTCCGTACTCTCCACTTACGTGATACTGATGGATCATCAGAACAGAAAGAGGTCAGTTTAAGGTTCAATATCTCGCAACCTGTATTGTTGTTTTGATCGCAGGTTAAGCAAACTGTAGAACCCGTATTAGGCTGTGTAGTTCCCGGCGGACAATTGGTACAAGATATAGAACCGGCAACATCAGAGAATGTGCCTGCTGGGCAAGTAATTACTTGACCATCACCCGGGCAGAAAGTACCTGCTGGACATGGTGAGCATGTATTACCATCAGCAAAAAAGCCTGCAGGGCAACTGGTACAAGAAGTAGATCCTTGTGAGGAGAAAGTACCAGGTGCACAACTTATACATTCGTCAGCACCATCAACGGAAGAGAAAGTACCTGAAGGACAAAGCGTACAATCGGTATTACCACTTCCGCCAGCAAATGAACCAGCAGGACAGGTTGAACATGAAGTTTGTCCGGTAAGGTCATTAGCAGTTCCTGCAGGGCAAGGTATTATTTGACCATCACCCGGGCAAAATGTTCCAGCTGGACATGGTGAGCATGTATTACCATCAGCAAAAAAGCCTGCAGGGCAACTGGTACAAGAGGTAGCTCCTTGTGAGGAGAAAGTACCAGGTGCACAACTTATGCATTCATCAGCGCCATCAACAGAAGAGAAAGTTCCAGCTGGGCAGAGCGTACACTCGGTATTACCAGTTCCAGAAGCAGAACTACCTGCTGAACAGAGATTACAGGATACTTGACCTTCAGAACTACTAAAAGTTCCTGGAGGACAAAGTAAGGCTAGACCATCACCCGTACAGAATGAACCTATAGGACATGGTGAGCAAGTATTTCCATTTACAAAAGTTCCAGCTGGGCAACTGATACAAGAGGTAGAACCTGGCTGAGATATTGTTCCTGGTGGGCAAGAGATACAATTACCACCTTGAACGGAGTACGTTCCTGCAGGACAATCGGCACATACATTACCATCTGCAAAAGTTCCTGGTCCGCAGTTGGTACAAGAAACAGCTCCTGATTGAGATATTGTACCCGAAGGGCAAGCTGTACAGACGCCACCTTGAGCGGAAAACGTTCCAGCTGGACAAGGAGTACAAGTATTGCCATCAATAAAAGTTCCAGCTGGGCAACTGATACAAGAGGTAGAACCTGGCTGAGATATTGTTCCTGGTGGGCAAGAGATACAATTACCACCTTGAACGGAGTACGTTCCTGCAGGACAATCAGTACAAGTATTACCATCTGCAAAAGTCCCTGGTCCGCAGTTGGTACAAGAAACAGCTCCCGGTTGAGAAACTGTTCCTGGAGGGCAAGCAGAACAGTTGCCACCTTGAGCGGAAAACGTTCCTGCTGGACATGGAGTACAAGTATTGCCATCAATAAAAGTTCCTGCTGGACAACTAGTACAGAACGTAGCGCCCGGGCCAGAAATAGTACCTGGGACGCAGTCAAAACACTCAGCTGAACCATCGGTTGCAGAGAAAGTACCAGAAAGACAGAGCGTACACTCAACGTTTCCAGTACCAGAAGCAGCAGTACCTGCTGGGCAGTTGCTACATGCTACTTGACCTAATTGATCGCTAAATCTTCCTGGAGGACAAGGCGTTGCTAGACCATCACCTGTACAGAAAGATCCTGCCGGGCAAGGTGTACAGGTATTACCATTTACATAAGTTCCCGCAGGGCATATATCACAAACAGAGGATCCTGCTTGAGATACTGTTCCCGGAGGGCAGGTGGTGCAGACACCACTCTGGCCGGAGAATGTTCCCGCCGGACAATCGGCACATACATTACCATCTACAAAAGTTCCCGGTCCGCAGCTTACACAAGAAAGAGCGCCCGGTTGCGATACTGTTCCCGGTGGGCAAGAAATACAGCTGCCACCATCAGCGGAGAATGTTCCCGCTGGGCATTGGGTACAAGTATTATTGTCTACAAAAGTACCTCCTGGGCAACTGTTACAGAAGGTAGCTCCCGGACCAGAAATAGTGCCTGGAACACAGTCAAAACATTGGGCAGAACCATCAGATGCAGAGAACGTACCTGCGGAGCAAAGCGTACACTCCGTATTACCAGTACCTGATGCAGCACTACCCGCTGGGCAACTGCTACATGATATTTGACCTTCGGAACTACTGATAGTTCCTGAAGGACAAAGTGTAGCTAGGCCATTACCTGTGCAGAAAGATCCTACCGGGCAAGGGGTACAGGTATTACCATTTGCATAAGTTCCCGCAGGGCATGTACTACAAGAAGTGGATCCTGCTTGTGAAATTGTTCCTGGAGGGCAAGAGGTACAGACGCCACCCTGGCCGGAGAAGGTTCCCGCAGGGCATGGAGAACAGGTGTTTCCGTCTGCGAAAGTACCTGATGCACAAGAAGAGCATCTTACATTACCAGTTGTAGGTGCAATTGTGCCGGTAGGACAAGGATATTGAAAACCATCACCCGGACAGAAAGTGCCTTGAGGGCAGAACATGCATTGGCCTAAAGCATTCACATATGTTCCTGGTAGACAAGTTCCACAAGAATTTTGGCCAGTACCGCTAGTTGTTCCCGGGGGGCAGTTTTGACATTGTGCAGCGCCTATTATGTTTGAAAAAGTACCAGCTTGGCAAGATATACAACTGGTAGCACCTGAATTGGGTTGGTAGCGACCTTGCTGGCAAGGGAGGCATTGCACATTACCTCTACTGGCAGCATAATTTCCTGGAGGGCAACTGTAGCGAATTCCATCGCCGGGGCAGTAGCTTCCTGCGGGGCACTGGGTACAAAAGCAACCGTTTTGGTAAAATCCTGGTGGACAACTTATGGTTCCTGGTGCACAGGTTATTTGAGCTGAAGCTGAAATGGAAAAAATACACGTAACAGCTAGCAATGCTATAATTCGTAGTAAATGTTTCATGGATGTATGGTTGTACTAAAAGGATCCTTTAACGCGACTAGTTACAAAGTTTGGTCATACAACACAAGTTTTTTTATCCCTCTACGTTGGGATAAAGTTGTTGGCCAAAAAGTATAATGCATATATCAATGAAAAACATATCGATAGCTCTTCTTTTGCTCATCTCACAAACGGTAGTAAGTCAAATGAAGATCTGTAAAGAACCAAAGTGGCAGGTAAGCGGATATGTGGGCTATGGAATGAATAAGCTGAATAAGTATAAGGAAGCAACTTTTAGCACTACAAGACTAATTGAGCCCCGAAATATTGAAGTAGGTGCACATGCAGAGCGTTTGATAGCGAAGCCTCTAAGAATTGGCTTTGGCTTGAATTATACCTACCTAAGTATTGATGAGCGTGGTAGTTTACTTGGTGCTTGCATAACCTGTGATGACTCAAAATATCAGAATAACTATCATTTTTTAACCCTACCAGTATAC
>CAYGTK010000036.1:0-24314 GCA_964352775.1 uncultured Chitinophagaceae bacterium | reverse complement strand
GCATTAGAAAAATATTGGGATGATAAGGAACAAATGCTACTTGTAGTAGATGATGATGAAGTGTACCCTAAACGATTGATAGAGAATTATTTAAAACACGATAGGAGAAGTAAAACTTCAGTGTTAACCTTGGTTGGATGGAACGCCCCTGAAAACTTGAAACATGCTGACAGAACGATAAAGTATGGCGCTATTGGTAATAAGCCAGATAAGTCAGAACGAGTAAAACGACCAACAAGAGTAGACTGTGTACAAGGTGCATCTTCGTACTTGGTTCGTCCAGATTTCTTTGACATTACCGTGTTCGATTATTCGCTTACTGCTAAGGAAGCCTTCTTTGTAGATGACATTTATATCAGCGGTCATTTAGCTAAGCAGATGGTGCCTGTATTCGTTATACAAGCACCTTTCCGTTACGCCCGCATTAAGGTGACCAGTCACTTATTGCACAGCGAGACGCTCCATAAAAAGGAGAACAAAACAGGCCATAACAATAATAGCCTGTACGAATTCTACCAAGACTATTGGTATTCTATGAACAAATTGCAGCCTGCCGCGCACCAGTCTTAAGGCAATGGTTAACTTTGCCGAACAGTAGCAGTAGATGAAAATTTTATACTTATTAGTGAGGTCGTCAGCATGGAAGTTCACCATTGCGGCTATTACCAGTTTCATTTCGGGTATATCCTTGTCGGGTATCATCTATTTGATCAATCAGGGTATTAAAACCAAAATGGACGATGCCTTTACGCTTACTTGGCAGTTCCTATCGCTATTGCTGATATACGCTGTTACTAGTATTGTTGGGGCTTGGCTTATCACCCTACTTAGCCAGACTTTGGTACAGAACCTGCGCCTGAACCTTAGTAACAAGATATTAAAGGCCCCATACCATAAGCTAGAGTTTCAGACCAAGCGGCTATTCACCATATTGACAGACGACATTAACACCATCAGTAACATCGTTAACAAGATGCCTACGGTGCTTACTGGCTTTGCTACGGTTATTGGTTGTTTTGGGTATATGCTCATCATCTCTGCACCGCTTTTCGGCTTATTTATGGTCGTATTCTTTGTAGCGCTGATATTCTATCGCTTACCAATGAACTCATATGGTGAACGTATGCGCCAAGCCAGAGACCATCAGAACATCCTATTCGGTTATTTCGAGGGGTTGATATACGGTTTGAAAGAATTGAGCATCAACAAGGCCTTCCGTAACCTATATACTAGCGATATAATTCAACCCCTTACTGAAGAGCAGAAGAACCATCAGGTGATAGGTAAAACCACCGTAGAGATATTCTCCCGCTGGGGAGAGGTCATCCTTTTAGTGGGTATTGGAGCTATTCTTTTGATAATAAAGGAAACTGGCATCACTGATTATGACGTGATGGTACAGTTCCTAACGGTAACTTTGTTCGCTATTTCACCATTATTGCGTATTACTCGATTGTTGCCAGACATTGAGCGCATCAACATTGCCATGGAACAGATAGAGACAGCAGGGCTAGACCTAGAGAAAGACAGCCTAGCAGCTATAGTAACAAGCGAGCAAGCCGCCATAATGCTACCTGTAAATACCGCTAAGCCCATTATTTCTCTGAAAGACATATCGTACAGTTACTTCCATACGGATGAGGAAAAATTCTTCACCCTAGGGCCAATGACTTTGGATGTTAACCAGGGTGACATTACCTTTCTTATAGGTGGTAATGGTAGTGGTAAAAGTACTTTGGCAAAGGTGCTTTGTGGCCTGTACCCCACAAAAACGGGTAGTGTAGAGTACTACGGAACAAAGATAGAGAAGGACAACGTAGAGGAATACCGCGACCGTTTCAGCGCGATATTTGCTGATTTTTACTTGTTTGAAGAGTTACTGCACATACCGCAGCAAGTGATAGACGAGAAAGCAGGGGAGTACCTTAAGCTGCTAGAGCTGGATAAGAAAGTGAGTATTAAGAATAAGCGATTGACCACCACTAGCCTTTCCACAGGACAACGAAAACGATTATCGCTATTGATCTCTTTCTTAGAAGATAAGCCTATCTATTTGTTCGATGAGTGGGCAGCAGGATTAGATCCTTATTATAAGATGATCTTCTACAAGAAGCTATTGCCAGATCTTAAAGCGCAGGGAAAAACGATATTCGCCATCACCCACGATGAATCATACTTTGATGTGGCTGATACAGTATTGATGTTAAAAGATGGGCAACTACTGGAATCGCATCTACAACACGATCAACTGATAGATCTGTTTAACTAGTCTTTATTTTTCCCCGTAAGGGCGAAGTAGTGGCTTAGGAATTTCTCCACCATAATATCCCAATGTTGGGTTTCAGCATAAGCTACACCACCTTCGCTTATTGCTTTGTAGTATTCGGGCTCGTCAAATAGGCGTGTTATCTCTTGGTAGAATTCCTCTTCCTTCTTTGGTGTTACCAGTACACCCGTTTTTCCACTGTCGATTATGTCAATTGGTCCACCGCCAGCCGCGGCAACCACGGGAGTGCCTGCCGCCATCGATTCCAATACTACATTACCAAATGTTTCAGTAATAGAAGGGAATATGAAAACATCTGCCGAGGCATACGCTATAGCTAATTGCGTACCAGTTAGTTTTCCTGAGAAATAGGCATTGGGCATTTTACGTACCATTTTTTTCTTAGCTGGTCCATCACCAATAACTATCATTTGTACATCCGGGCGTCTTTTCTCAAACAGTTTGTAAACCCGCATTAATGTGCTCACTTCTTTTTCTTCTACCAAACGGCTTACAAAAAGCAGTTTTTTAGACGCTTTCGGAATAGCTGGCCAAAAGTCCTCATCGCGCTGACTAGGGTTAAACTTCTCGGTACTAACTCCACGACCCCAAATGCGAACTTGCTCTGGTTTAAAGTTGTGCCACTCCATCAAATAATCCCTTGTAGGATTAGTTGGCGCCAATATCATATCACATTTGAAGTACGAGCCTAAAAGAAATCTGGCTACACGGTTGAGCACATATTCAGGATAGGGTATGAACCACAAGTAATATGGAAAGTAGCTCTGGAAGTGCGTATGATAGATGGAAGCTAATAGAATGTTATTCTCTTTGGCATACTTAGTTGCATAAGCTCCTAGGTGCGAAGGCGAACTAAAATGTATCACATCGGGCTGAAACTCGTCTAAAATGCCTTTCATTTCAGGCATTTTACCAGGCTGTGCATAGCGGTATCCCTTGTTGGCTACGGGAAGCTCCATGTATGGAACTTGATGTACTGGAAAGGGTATTTCCCTTTCTGGAGGGCAGGGTGTAAAGAAGATGGCCTCAACGTTATGTTCGGGCAATCGTTTGATGATCTGGTGCATAGTGATGCTCACACCATCGAAGTGTTCACGAAGCATATCTATAAAGAAGGCGATCTTAAGCATAGTACTCTTTCTCGTGCCGCAAATGTAGGGTTCTTTTTTGCTTGATTAGTAGTAAAATAAGTCCTTCTTTTGCCAGCGGATGGAAGTTTTGGTCATTTCACATAAATATCCCCCTAGTATAGGAGGGATGCAGACCCATTGTTATCAATTAGTTAAGTCGTTGGAGAAAGACCATACGGTACACAAGGTTATTTATAAAAACAACTATCCTAAGATCTTTTTCCTACTCACCGCCGCTTATCGAGCCCTTCAGGTCATCAAAAAGAATCCGAATATCAGCGTAGTTTACACCAACGACGCATTGATGGCCTTATTTTGTAATCCGCTGCTAAAACATTTGAAAGAACGCTCCATTCCTATTTCGGTTACCGTACATGGTTTGGATATTACCTTCCCAGGGCAATGGTATCAGCGATTGATAAAGAAACATTTGAACCGCTTTCAGGCTATTATCACCGTTAGTGGACCGACCACAGACTTGGCGATAAAGCACGGATTAGAGGCTGATAGGGTGGTGAAAGTGGAGAATGCGGTAGATATTGACATTAGCGAACGTGAGTTTGACCCTGAGCTACGCAACAAGCTTTCGAAAATACTGGGCTTTGACGTGAACGATAAGGTCATCATCACTTCACTAGGCCGACCGATACCTCGTAAGGGTTTCAGTTGGTTTACCCGAAATGTGGCTCCAAGGCTGCCCGACAATGCTGTTTACTTTGTAATAGCTAGAAAGGGACAGTTCAAATTAATGTTCAATACCTTGAGGGCTATTTTACCCCGTCGATGGTTTGAACCTATACGAATGATAGCCAGTGCCGAAACGGATGACGATGCTACAAATAAAGCTATCGCAGAATTGAAGTTGGATGGTAAGGCCGTACGATTAACTCAATTCACGAAGTCGCGCGAGGATATTTTCAAGATAATAAGGCACAGTGATATTTTTGTGATGCCCAATATTCATATACCTGGCGATTACGAGGGTTTTGGTCTAGTAGCCTTAGAAGCAGCTGTAGAAGGTACACTTACCCTAGCTGCTGATACCGATGGTATACCTTCGGCCGTAGTAGATGGTGTAACAGGTCACCTAGTTCCTCCAGGAGATGCGGATGCATGGCTAGAGCGGATAAATTATTTTATAGATCACCCTGAAGAGCGTAAACGAAAAGCCGAAGAGTTTAAGAAGAACACCCTAAGCAAAGCCCGTGGCTGGGATACCATGGCCGAGAGATACCAAGAGGTGTTCCAAGCCATAGTGGATGGTAAAAAGCCTGGTACATATACTGGTGGGTAAGCAATTGCCTGCTTTGCCTATTTTTGCGCTATGCCAATGATCACCATAGGACTAGGTACGCATAAGCGACCACAAATGCTTGCCCGTACGCTGGAGTCGCTCACCAAGCTGGAAAAGCCAGAGGGATGCGATGTACAATTCCTGTTGATAGATAATGCCCCCGAAGAGCCTTCAGAGGACGTTTACCTTCGTTTTAAGGATCAGTTTCCCTTTCCATCGTTCTATCGTCAAGAGCCTAAGAAGGGGCTTGTCAACATGCGCAACCGTATGTTAGCCGAGGCTATTGACCTAGGCACGTTCTATTTGGCCAATTTGGATGACGATGAAACCATTTCGTCCGATTGGTTGGTACGCCACTATGCGGTGCTGAAAGAGTATAATGCCGATGTAGTTTCAGGCAGAACGGAACGCATACTTCCCCCCGAAACGGAAGACTGGTTAATAGAAGGCGGCTTTTTTGAGAAAGACAGTCGACCAACTGGTAGCCTTCGCCCTACATCAAGTACGTGTAATGTGTTCTTCAACCTGAATAAACTCTGCATAGAATGGGGATTACGCTTTGATGAGCGACTGAACTACATCAGTAGTGAAGACATCTTCTTTTTCAGGCAAGCCTATGAACGGGGCGCAAAGGTGGTATGGAATAACGAAAGCCCCGTAGTAGAAACGCTAACTGCTAGCCGAGTGAACAAACAATGGGTGCTCGACAGAGCTTACGCCACAGGTACAGGCACGGCTTACCGCAGCATTGCCCTATTTCCAGCATGGAAGGCTTATGGTCGCATCCTAGGCTTTTACATAGGCGAGCATATAACGGCGCTGGGCTACTTACTGCGATCTAACAAGGGGAAGTCTCCCAAAATTAACCGAACACATTACGAGCGGCATTTGCAACTGGCAAAGGGATTGCTAAATGGTATCTCTAAAATGAGCGATGCCGATGTATATCGCACCCATCATGGGGTTTAATTACAGCTAGCTTATTTTCTCCCTTCTACTTATTAATTTTAGGTATCTAATTAAGATGTTTTAAAACAAACGATGATGAAGCTTAAATGGCCCCTTATAGTTTTACTTTCTAGTTCACTGTTTATTCTACTTGCTTTTGTAGCTACAGAAGAAGGCGGATTACCCAAGTATCATATGGAGCACATTGCCGTTGGTACAACCGACTATGATGGAACGGTGGAATGGTATAGTACCATGCTAGAAATGGAATTGGTAGAAGAATGGCAAGACGAGAAAGCAGGCATTCGCTTCTGCTATTTACAGGATAAAAACGGTTTCAGAGTAGAAGTAATAGCTGCCGAAGAAAGCTTTACCACCCCTGAAAGACCAGAGGGAAGGCTAGACCACCTCTACAGCAAAGGCTTTACCCAATTGGCTTTCATCACCGACGATGTAGATGCCATGATGGAAGAATTAGAAAACCGTGGTGCCTTCATTTTCCGTGAAGCAAAGGATATTCACGTAATCAAACGTCGCATAGGTATGGTGTTGGATAACAATGGTAACTTGGTGGAATTGATTGAGTTGATGGAAGAATAGGCTTGCTGTTTTTTAGTCGGAGACGGACGGGTTATTTAATCACCAGTCAGGCGACTGGCGATAGCAGGGGATCCCGTGACAAGCACGGGAATGCAAGTTGGCTGTTGTGTCTATATTTGTTCATATACCCTAACATGGAAGTAGTTGCTATACCTGATGTTTTTATGCCGAAAGGAGATACAAGTGTTCAACTGTATGACTATAGAAGTATTGACAAGAAAGAAAATTTACTGGTAAAGCTTACTCGGAACACTTTTTCTTTTCTACTTGAAGGTAACAAAGAGGTGATTACAGGAGATTCATCCCTAGCTATCGATAATTCCAAGTTCTTGTTAATGAAGTCTGGTCACTGTTTGATGACCGAAAAATTGTCTCCTACAAATGATAGGTACAGGAGTATGCTACTCTTTTTTTCAGATCAAGAGCTATTTGAACTCTTAGGTGAAGTAAGGCCTAAACAAAGTAGTGCAGATGCAGATCGTGTTATCTATTCTTTTCAGCACGATCACTTTACTATAAGCTTTCTTAAATCCTTATCTGAAACGGCAAAGCTTCCCAAAGGAGTTAAAGAGACGATTACTAAGGTGAAACTAAAAGAACTATTGCTTTACCTTATTGATAGCTATGGACCTGCGTTTCTTCATTCAATGATTTCTAACATTGGACAAAACCAACGGTTTACTGATGTGATAGAAAATAACAAATACACTAAGCTCAGCTTAAAGGAACTAGCTTTTTTAACCAATAGAAGTGTGTCTTCTTTCAAGCGCGAATTTGAGAAACACTATTCGGAATCACCGAGTAAATGGTTTCAAGATAGGAGGTTGGAATATGCCTCTTATTTACTAACTAAAGAGCAAATGCGACCATCGGATGTCCATTTAACGGTAGGGTATGAAAACCTCTCTAGCTTTGTACAAGCATTTAAGGGTAAATATGGTGTAACCCCTAAGCAGTATCAATTATCTTGAGCTTTTAGCGATACTTTTTGAGCTTATTACTCTTTTACCTTTTTCACTTGGGCCATATGTTTGTAGAAACACTATAAACTAAAAAGCATGAAAAGAGTAAACCTAATACTAGCGGCCGTCTTTATTTTTTCACTCTCTGCATTTTGCCAAAATGCATTTACACTAAGCAGTAATAATTTAACCGGACAAGCTACTAAGCAAGAGGAATTTAATGGATTTGGTTGCACGGGTGAAAACCAATCGCCCCATCTTAGTTGGGAAAATGCCCCTGCTGGAACGGAGAGTTTTGCTATAACCATGTACGACCCAGATGCACCCACAGGAAGTGGCTGGTGGCATTGGGTGGTATTTGATATTTCCCCAAACATTTTCGAGATAGCGGCTAATGCAGGCAACCCTAGCGCTGGATTAATGCCAGAAGGCACCATACAAAGTGTAACCAATTATGGAGCACCCGGTTATGGCGGCCCCTGCCCCCCAGAAGGTCATGGTATACACCAATATATCATCACCGTGTATGCCTTAAAATGCAAAACGCTAGAGTTAGACGAAAAGACAAATCCAGCTATTGTTGGCTACTACCTATGGAACAATACCATAGCCAAAGCTAGCATAGTTGTCTATTATGAGCGATAGGAAGCTCGCTTCTTTATCCTTCTAAGAAATAGAATAGAGGCTTTAACCAGTTGGCTTTCATCACTGACGATGTAGACCGTATGATGGAAGAATAGGCTGGATGTTTGTCAGTCGGAGACGGACGGGGGACTAGTCACCAGTCGAACCATGCAGTGCCGTGCGATGGATGGCGTACCGTCAACTGCCCTGCATGTTTCGACTGCCATGCGCTCAACATGACCCTGTGCTTACTTATTTTTCGCCCGCTATCACTAGTCTTCGACTAGTGATGTGTTTCGCACAGTCTCTGACTGTGAGGGGTTCAATTAGTGGCAAATATTAAATTAGGACTAGGTACTGTTCAGTCGGAGATTGACGGTTCGTTTAATCACCAATCGGGAGACTGACGATAGCTTTGATGACGGTCGGGCTACCTTGATTTTGAATGGAGTAAAAATATCCCACAATTTCGTGAAGGTATCAATAATAGAAGGTATTCTAGGGGACATCAGAAATACGAAACTATGCCCCGTCCACACAAATTAAGTACGCAGCTAGTAGCTGCCCTAAAAAGCATTTTGAAAGAGAAAGAGGATGCCGCTATGTTGCTAACGGAGGAAGATGTATTGTTTTTGATTAACCAGCGATTGCCGCCCAAATGGCGCATTAGCCTACGTACTTGGGCGCGCTACAAGAGTAATGATCTTGATGCGCAAAACGATAGCGACTTGCAGGAAGCACTGGATACATTTCAAGAGCTATTGAAAGCCGTGCGGATAGACCAGAAATACAATGTGCTAAGCAACTTGCTGCACAACCAGGGCAACGCCGCCAGCCTAAAGTGGTTGGCCGAGCGCAAATTTCAAGAGTGGAACAGTAAGCACAAGCCCGATGCACAGCAGCAGTCTCCCGTTTACATTAATGTAATGCCCTATAGCCAATCGGCAGAGGCATTGCCATCGCCCACTATCCAGATCGGTTCCACGGCATATTGAGTACGTGTTAGCCAGTTCCCGTTACTGGCTGTTTTCTCGCTAAAGTACCTGCTGAGGTACTTATTTTGCCCAAAACCCATCCATAACTTTTCATCTTAATATTTCAGAACCCCCACCAACAGGGCCATTAAGCGAATGCGCACAAATACGAGATATCGTATATAGGTTGTAGTGCTTGCTGGGTAAAGCATACAAAGCGCCATCAAGCTGCCAAAACCTAGCGGTGAAGTTGAAAAAGAGGGTTGCAGAAATAAAAAATGCACCAATAAAGGTGCATTTTCCAATGATCGTATAAAAAGAGGTCACGGGCGGATTCGAACCGCCGTACATGCTTTTGCAGAGCACTGCCTAGCCGCTCGGCCACGTGACCATGTCCTTTATTTTCAAAAGGGTAGCAAACTTAACACATTTCTAGATAATGCGCTACTGGTTATAGTTTTTTTCCAGCTCAATGAAGGTACGCCCCACCTTACCGCGCAAGGGCGGGTTCAACTTGCTGATGCGTATCTTAATGGCATTCACGCCATGTAGGTCGTCGTGTAGATGTTCCATTATTTGCCAGGCAATATGTTCCAGTAAATTATAACGCTGATCCATTACTGCAGCCGTGGCTTTGTACACGTTCTCGTAGTTTATGGTATCCGACAGCTTATCGCTCATGGCGGCTTGTTCTAGCGCTGTGTCAATATAGATGTCAACTATGAATGAATTGCCGTTCTCTTTCTCCTGATCATAATATCCATGATAGGCGAAAAACTCCATACCCTCTATTGCTACCTTTCCCATGTGCTTAGCTTTGCTGGCAAATGTAAGATCTTTCGATCGATGGTTTCCTATCCTACTTGTGTGAAGCTACTAGTGAGGCACGTACTTGTCAAGTAAGCTGCTTGCAGCTCCGTTATATGCAGCTAGTAATTTCGAACGCTTTTCGTTGAGGTACTGATTAGTAGCATTGAATTTATCTGCTGTTGTATTGAGCAATTCAATGTACTTGTTATACTGGTCTACATCTTTTTGTGTGCGGTCCTTTTCCTTCTTGGCTTCAAAAGCAGCTTGTATTTTGGAGAATTTTTCTTGCAGTAAAAAGAACTCCGTCATCACCGCTACTTTTTCATCTGCTTCTTCCTGATAAAAAGCTAACATGGCCTTGGTGGCACGGTATAGTGTTTGGTCGGTTTTGTATGCTCCTATCTCTTCCAGCTTTTCCAATCCCTCGGCTGAGAATTGCGATAGGCTGTTCTTGTTCTGTTCCAGTGCGCTAAGGTCGCTGGCGTTCAATGCATCTAATAAATAAAGCTCTTGCTTGTAGCTTTTAAAAAAGAGCAGGTATATCTCATCGTGATACTCCATTACCTCATTAGCTACTTCAAATTTCTTACTGAATTCATCGTCTTCATCGTTTGATAGCAGTTCGATCTTGTTCTGCTTAGCAAAATTCTTGTAGGCAGCCGCAGATCCATCGCTGGCTACATTTACCTTTTCCTTGGCTATTTTTTGGGCCATCATATAGGCCTCCATTAGGTCATACGATTGTTCGGCTATTTCTTCCATGTCCATTATCTTCCCGTAGTCTTCATTCAATACATCGTAGGAAGTTTGGAAGTAGAGAAGCACACTATCTCTAAAGTCTGAGTTATCATTAAAGGCTGGGGTACGTTTTAGGTCAAGGGTTATCTCTTTATTCAGCTCCATTAGCTCTGTACGGCGCTTAGCTATTTTCTTAACACTGCGCGAGTGGGCTGATGTGCTGATGAATTTCCATACCTCTTTTGAGTACGATTCAAAGTGCTGGTTTATCTTGTTGAGGTAATCTACCGCTTCGTTCTGTGCAGATACTTGGGTGCTGCTGAAGAGAAGTAGTAGAACGGTAAGAAGTGATAAGGTAGACGATGTTAAGGTCTTCATTTGTCTAATATTTATGGTTCAGTATTGAGTATATCTAGTATTACTTGATAGGCTTGGTCGATGTAAATATCATGTTCTATCTCCTCTATCAATTCGGTATTCAGTTCTTGTGCGTAGTCGTCCATTAAAAATAGCTCAAAATCATACTCGCTGCTCTTGGCAGTAAATAGGTCTGATTTTACCTCCATTATTTCAGCCAGTTCTTTCCAAACCTCTCCGTCAGCTTTCACTATTTTTTGATAGGCTAGTATATTCAAGTTGACTGTTTGGTTCCCACTAGCTAAAAGCCCTTTCAATTGGGGACTGATCTTCTGTAGTGTAGTAAAGTTCTTGTCTTGCTTTAATCGGGTATCGCTAGCTAGCTGAAGGGCAGTTGTGTTTATAGTTTCATTGGGCACATACAGTACCTCTTTATCTATTGTGTCGTTAGGCAGGGCAAATTTCTCAGTGGCTTCGCTCATATCAAAAAGGGCGGAAAGATCTGGTAGCGTTACATCTGGCTCTACACCATTTAGTTGATGGGTTTCTCCTGTTACGCGGTAGTATTTGCTCAAAGTAACTTTTACAAAGCTTGTAGGCTCTTTACCTGAGCTAAGGCCAAGTGGGAGGATATTCTGTCCAGTCGATTTACCATAGGTACTACTGCCTACCACTACACCACGCTCATAATCTTGCATAGCAGCACTGAACAGCTCTGAGGCTGAGGCACTAAAGCTATTTACTAGTATAACTAGCGGCCCAGTATAGGCTGCACCGCGATTATAGTCTTTAAGTAAAAATGGCTTTTCGTCTTTAGAAGTCTCAATAAAAATGGGTCCAGCATCTATAAATATTCCTGAAAGCTCCACGGCTTCTTGTAACGATCCGCCACCATTATAGCGTAGGTCTATTATCAAGCCATCTATCTTTTCTCTGTTTATTTTAATTATCTCTTTGGCTACATCATCAGCACAGCTAGTTCCTTCTTCATCTTCCCATTGGGTGTAAAACCCTGGTAGCGATAAGTAGCCCACCTTTTTATCACCTTTCAGCACAAAGCTTTTCAGTACATTATCATCTAGCTGTAGCGTTTCCTTTTTTAGCGATACGGTGTTCACTATCCCACTCTTCTTTTTAATGGTCAGTTTCATGTTGTCGAAACCACTGCTATTCATTAGGCTGGTTACTTCTCTTCGGCTAGAGAAGGTAAGGTCGAAAGCACTACCGTCGGGCCATTGTACTTTTATCAATACATCACCCTTGTTCAGCTTCCCACTCTTCCATGCGGAGCTGCCTGGTATAATGTTGGTTATCTCTACATTGCCATTTTGGTCATCATCTATTTCAATGCCATAGGAACCACCTTCAGAAGACAGCGATGCAGTGAACTCTTCCATTTCCGTTATCGAAAAGTAATTGGTGTGTGGGTCGAAGTAAGAGCAAATAGCATTTAGGTAATCAATGGCCAACGAAGCTTCCACTCCACCTTTGCGATCGAAGTAGCGTTTGGTACGTGCCTCGGTCTTTTTTAAGATAAGGTCTCGGGCCTTGGGCTCTAGTTTTAACAGCTTAGTTATTCCAGCCTCATCTAATTTACTGAAGCTATCAGCTACAGATCGCAGGTACGATAGGGTTTTATATTTTAACCATAAGCGCACACGTTCATGTCGCTCACGCTCATTTGCTGGAAAGTAAATGCTATCAGGATGAGCTATGGAAAACGTCTCGTTCTGATACAGATCGAATGGTTCGCTCAAATAGCTTCTTGCTAGAGAATCGTATGCCTGCCTCCTGGTCTTGAACAGTTCGACCACCTTCCCGAAAAATTCACATTCACCCGAAACTACTTCATTATCTATCTTCTGGCGATACACTTTTAACTCCGCCACATCTTCTTCATTCAAAAGCAGACCATAGGAGTCGATGCTTTTCAAGAATGAATTGAATACATGGATAGAGAAGTTGTTGTTTACCGAGCGGGGACTGTAGTGATAGGTTTCTATGGTGTTCACCAGTTCTTTAGCCTCTTTACAAACATCTGTAACAGCATAACTAGGTGCACTACACAGAGATAGGCAACCGAAGAAAAGGACTATAATATAATGCCCTGGTTTGTGGGTCACCTTCATGATACTAAACGTAGGTTAAATAGTGAACAGGTCATGTTTTTCCAACATGTTGTAAATATAAGGCTTAGCGGTTTAAATGTTTGTTAGGGTAGCTAAAGAACGCTAGAACTTAGTTAATGCCATTTTGAGAAAACCATAAGCGCTCGTGAAAAACTGCTCAAGCCTTTCTCTAGATCTATCTTATTAACAACAATTATCATGGCGCACTAACAATTGTCGGCTACACGACATATCTTTATAATACAACATCATGAAATGAGTCCTATTAAAATTAGTTTGCTGTGTGCTTTTACCTGTTTATTCGTTTATGCAGATGCGCAGATAAATAGAAGTTACAACGGCGAAAGCAACAACCTGAACAATCCATCTTGGGGAGCGGCGCATAGCCACTTTAAGAACTTTGCTAGCAATGGCTACGCCGATTCAATAAGTGCACCTGGTGGACTGAACAGACCTAATGCCAGAACCGTAAGCAATGCTTTGGGTAGTCAGCAGACGTTTATGCCCAATGAGCTAGGATTAAGCGACTTTGTTTGGGGATGGGGGCAATTTATTGATCACGACATCAATTTAAATGATGATAATACCGCTGCGCCAAGTGATGTGCAGGTACCAAGCTGTGATACCATGTTCGACCCTAATTGTGCGGGTAATGTGATGATACGCATGTTCCGGTCGAAGCATGATACCAGCACGGGAAAGGCAACTGGGGATCCAAGGAGGCATCTCAATGATATTACCAGCTACATTGATGCATCGAATGTATACGGTAGCGATGCTGCACGCAGTGATTGGTTACGCACATTTACTGATGGGAAAATGAAAACCTCGGCAGGTAACCTGTTGCCCTGGAATACCATAGATGGAGAATACAGTAGTGCTATAGACCCTACAGCCCCTTTTATAGTATTGGATGGACACCCGCTTCCTGATAAGTATTTCGTTGGTGGCGATATTCGTGTGAACGAGCAGCCTACGCTAATAGCGTTTCATACTTTATTTGTGAGAGAGCATAACAGACTGTGTGATAAACTGAAACAAGAAAACCCGAGTTGGAATGATGAGGAATTGTTTCAACGCGCAAGGAAAATGGTAGGAGCACTGATACAAGTGGTGACCTACGAAGAGTTTCTACCGATGACGGGAATACCTATTTCCCCCTATAGCAGTTATGATAATACCGTAGATGCAAGTATCATGAATTCCTTTTCAGCAGCGGCCTTCCGCTTTGGGCATACCATGGTGAACGGTAGGTTGATGCGCTATGAGGAGGATGGTCAGCTTTGGAGTTTTGGGGTGAAAGACCTTCGCGATGGATTTTTCAAACCTACTCTTATAAAAGATGAAGGCGGTATTGAGCCGTTTTTCCGAGGGCTAGCTGCACAGACCCATCAAATGGTAGACCCATTGATAATGGACGATCTTCGGAATTTCTTATTTGGTATGCCAGGTGCTGGTGGTATCGATCTGCTTACCATAAACATTGCACGCGCTAGAGAACGCGGTGTGCCCGACTATAATACTTTGCGCGAAGATTTAGGGCTTAGTCCACACGTTGATGTGCAGAGTTTGACCAGTGATGTTTCACTACAGAACAAGCTTTCATCAGTATACACCGATATTGATGATGTAGATCCTTGGATAGGCTTGATGAGCGAAGACCATTTGCCGAACAGCATAATGGGAGAGGGCTTAGCAACCATTTTGGGTATGCAGTTCACTAATTTGCGCGATGGTGATCGCTACTATTATGAGAACGACCCCGCTTTTTCGCTTGCTGAAATTGCAGAGCTAAAAGCCACTACATTATCACAAATAATATTGAGGAATGCGGCGATAGATACATTGCAGCCAAATGTATTTAAGGCTACACCTCGCGATCAGTTGATGGTGAACTTGGTGCCTTTTGCTAACATCAAGAACATTGAACTAACTGCTTATCCTAATCCTATACAGCGCTACTTTAACCTAGTAATAGAAGCTACCCGACCAAGTACAGCTACACTTAATATTTGGGACATGAACGGCAAGCAAGTAAAACAGCAGATAGTAAGCCTGACCACTGGCCGCAACGAGCTTAACTTTGAGCTAGATGATGAACTAGCCAGCGGTGTATACACCATCACCCTTCAAGCGGATGAAGGTATTGGCAAGTTGCGGGTGAGTAAGGTGCGATAGGTCAGCACTATTTTAGCCAGTAATGGCCCTATACGATGATGTAATTCCTACCTTTGCGGCAGCATAATTACTATGGGAAAAAAGCTACTTATAGGTTTCGGAATAGTTGGTTTACTGGCCATTTTTATAATGGGTGGAGCATACTGGTATCTGTATCCTGATAAAGACAGAGTTTGGGAGGTAATAAAAGCCGATCCTGATAGAGTGGCCATGACCTGGCGGCAGAATGGCGAGGTGATAGTAGAGCACAATGCTGACGAAATGATGCCCTTGGCTAGCACCATGAAGATCATTGTAGCAATTGAGTATGCTGAGCAAGCTACAGCAAAAACAATAGACCCCGAAGAGCGGATAGCAATTGCTGATCTGAATAAGTTCTACGTGCCATATACCGATGGTGGTGCACAGCAAGCATGGCTGAAACGCATGCGTAGCAAGGATAAAATAGAAGAAGGAACGGTAAGCCTCCGAGAAGTAGCCAAAGGGATGATACAGTTCAGCAGCAATGCAAATACGGAGTGGCTGCTAGATAGATTGACCTTAAGTAAAGTGAATGCTCGCCTAGATAGCTTGGGTATAACTGATCATGACGACATATCGTATTTAGTATCTGCCTTGTTTATCGGGCGCTACAGTTTTAAAGATATGGAAGGAGAGGAGCTAGCCACAGCTATCCGAAATATGACCGATAGCGAGTATAGTGATGCTATGCAGCGCGTTCACCAAGTATTGCTTCGCGATACTACTTATAAGAATGATGTGGGCGATCTGGGTATGGACGTGCAACAAGTATGGAGCGACAGATTACCTGCCAGCACAACTACTGTTTATAATAAACTGATGCAGCGGATGAATGCCCGTGAGTTCTCACCACAAGTACAGATATATTTGAACGAAATGATGGAGTGGCCCATGCAGCTAGAAGGAAACAAAACTTGGCTAGATCATTTAGGGTCTAAAGGCGGCAGTACTGCATTTGTATTGACCAAGGCCCTTTATTCTACTGATAAAGAGGGTAATACCACTGAGTTGGCCTACTTTTTCAACAACATGGGCATTCTAGAAAATGTCCGAATTCAAACAAGTCTGAATATCTTTGAGTTAAACTTATTGAAAGATGAAGCTTTCCGCGAAAAAGTGAAATCTGAACTTTCTCAACTATAAAGCTAAAACCCCCTTTGAAGCTATGGCAAGTGTAGATAAATACCAGCATCACGATCACTATGGAGTAGACGACTTATTGACCGATGAGCACAAGCTCATTCGCGAATCAGTTCGTGCTTATGTGAAGCAAGAGATAAGTCCAATAATTGAAGAACACGCTCAAAATGCGACCTTCCCTAAGCAGATAATCAAAGGCTTGGCCAATGTAGGTGCCTTTGGACCACACATACCAGCTGAGTATGGCGGTGGTGGCTTAGATGAGATAAGCTACGGTATAATTATGCAGGAGTTAGAGCGTGGCGATAGCGGAGTGCGCAGTACGGCATCGGTTCAAGGCTCACTAGTAATGTACCCTATTTGGAAATACGGAAGCGAAGAGCAAAAGCACAAATACCTACCCAAATTGGCCAATGGCGAATACATGGGTTGTTTCGGATTGACCGAACCTAACCACGGAAGTAACCCTGGCGGAATGGAAACTCACTACCGCGAAGATGGCGATCACGTGATATTGAATGGTGCCAAAATGTGGATCAGTAATGCTCCATTTGCAGACATAGCAGTAGTATGGGCCAAGAACGAGCAAGGTAAAATACACGGACTAGTAGTAGAACGTGGTATGGAAGGCTTCACTACGCCTGAAACACACCACAAATGGTCGCTACGGGCTAGTGCTACGGGTGAGTTGGTATTTGACAATGTACGCGTACCAAAAGAGAACATCTTCCCTAATGTATCTGGTTTGAAAGGGCCATTGGGTTGCTTGTCTAGCGCCCGTTATGGTATTGCTTGGGGAGCTGTGGGTGCAGCATTAGATTGCTATGATACTGCCTTACGTTATGCATTAGAGCGTGAGCAATTCGGTAAGCCAATTGCTGGTTTCCAGTTGCAACAGAAGAAGTTGGCAGAGATGATCACCGAGATAACCAAAGCACAACTATTGGTTTGGCGATTAGGGACATTGAAAAATGAAGGTAGAGCCTCAGCAGCACAAATAAGTATGGCCAAGCGTAACAACGTAGCCATGGCATTGGATGTAGCTCGCGAAGCTCGTCAAATGTTGGGTGGAATGGGCATAACAGGCCACTACCCAATCATGCGCCACATGATGAACCTAGAAACCGTACTTACCTACGAAGGAACACACGACATCCACTTGTTGATCACGGGTATGGAGGTTACAGGTATTCCTGCTTTTAAGTAGGGAACTAGTAGAGTACAGTTTATTGTAGATAGACTTTTCGACCAGAATGGTAATTAAGCATTATCCCTTATAAAAGCAATCTTACTCTCAAACATCGCTGCTATACTAGTAGCCCTAGTTAATGCTTCCTCGGCTTTAGGTCCTTCAAAGTTATCCTTCATCGTTTCGCCGAACAGTTTTAACCACCTATCAAAATGATGTTTGTAGAGGGGTAACTTGCCATGCGGCATAAAAGGTCGGCCGTAATACGTGTGCTCGTTCAGTAAAAGGGTTTGCCAAAAGCCATACATTTTCTCTAAATGTTCTGGCCATCTATCTTCTATTATTCCATTGAATATCGGCCCTATCAATTCATCCGCACGAACTTTTCCGTAGAAGGTATTCACCAAATGCTTTATGTCGTCCAGTTCGGTGATGTCTTTTTTCATGAGGTCCATATTCTTCTGCAAAGATAGATATGCTTTTGATACGAGGAGTTGAACAATAAGTAAGCAGTCTACCCCAAACAAGCACACAACATATATAACACCCGCGCTCCAACATTAGCATCCCATTCATTTTCGCCTGGGGCTACTTCGCATAGGTCGAAGCCTATTACTTCTTTACCGCTTTTCTTTAGTCGCTTAAGTAGGTATTGTATCTGCTCATAGCTGAAGCCACCCGGTACTGGTGTGCCAGTAGTAGGGCACAGGCTTGGTTCTAGCCCATCAATATCAAAGCTGATGTATACCTTATCGCCCAGCTGAAGGATGATGTCATCCACTATTGCTTTCCAAGTATCTCCCTCAAAGAGGCGTTCTTTCAAGGCATGATCGAAAAAGCAGGTGATCTTATCGTTCTTTTCTATCCGTTTCAATTCTTTGAAACCCATATCGCGCACGCCCATTTGTACCAGCTTTTCTATTTGTGGCACTTCTTTCAAAGCATTATAAAATATCGAAGCGTGTGAATAGGTAAAACCTTCAAAGCTCTTACGCAAGTCAGCATGAGCATCTATTTGTAGTATACTGAAGTTCTCGTACTTATCTCCCAAGGCACGCAGATAGCCTAATGGAACGCTATGTTCGCCGCCCAGCAGACCAACCTTCTTATCCTTTTTCAGCAAGCTACGGGTTTGTACATATACCCAATCGTTCAGTATACTGCTGAAGTGATTTATTTCGTCTAAGTCCTTTTGTAGTTGCTGGTTTTTGCTGATGTCCCTTCCTTTCTCCAGTGCGGCAATTATCTTGTCGGCCTTTCGCCCTAGCTTATAGTTTTTCTTTAGCCAGTCGTGCGGAACATTGCGCATAAAGATGCCACGCTTCCAAAGCTCAGGTTGCAGCACATTATATAGGTCAACCTGAAGCGAGGCTTGCATAATGGCATCAGGCCCTTGGGCAGTACCTTTGGCATAGGAAGTAGTTACATCCCACGGTACGGGAACTATAACAATATCACTTTCCGTTTCAGTAAAGGGAAGGCCAAATAGATTGTTGCCTGCTAAACCAATATCGTCAGGGTCGAAGGGTATTTCGCCCTTTTGTTTTGCGCTCATTGTTGGTGGTATATCTATATATAGAGAGTCGAAATTACAAGTATTTCCACCTTCGGCAAAACCAAACATTTTGTACTAACTTTGCGTTATTATCGTGTGAGGTATTAAAAATTTCACTCATGAAAAAGACACATATCATCGCGCTTGTTGTAATAGCCATTTCCATTGGTGTTATTGTAAGTATGACGGATGATTTCAGCCGTTACGAGACCTTTTCTACTGCTACCTCAGAAAGTGGAGATAAAGAATTTCAGGTAGTCGGCGAATTAGCCCTTACCGAGGAAATGCATTACGACCCGCAGACAGATCCTAATTACTTCACTTTTTATATGACCGATGAGTCAGGCGAAATGCGCAAAGTGGTATTTAAGGGCGAAAAGCCGCAAGACTTTGAGCGATCGGAAAAAGTGGTGCTTACAGGTAAAACTGTAGATGGAGATTTTTACGCTTCGAATATATTGATGAAATGTCCATCGAAGTATATTGATGATGAATTGGAGATACGCGAGGTTAAAGCGGTAAATACTTAATGGAAGAAATTCAATACGTCGGGGAGCGACTGCTACCCGGCATTATAGGTCGATTTGCTTTACTCACAGCCTTTGCGGCTGCTATCGTTTCTAGTGTAGCATACATATATTCTATATTTCAGAAGGATGAGCTGAATCGCTCTTGGGAACGCATGGGTCGCTACGGCTATATCGTGCATGGGGTTTCTACCCTTACCATGATAGCTTGTTTGTTCTACATCCTTGTTAACCATATGTACGAGTTCAAGTACGCTTGGGAACACGCCAGCGAAGACTTGCCGATGAAGTACATTTTCTCCGCCTTTTGGGAAGGGCAGGAGGGTAGCTTCTTGCTATGGATGTTCTGGCATGTAGTATTAGGATTCATAGGTATAGCCACACTAAGGCAATGGGAAGCTCCAGTATTGGGCTTTGTAGCTATGACGCAGGCCTTTTTAGGCTCCATGCTGTTAGGTCTTTATTTTGGTGAAGAGACCGTAATAGGTAGTAACCCATTCCTTCTACTTCGCGACCATTTCGATGCGCCGATATTCGCGCAAGCTAACTACTTAGACTTCATTCAAGATGGTACGGGACTTAATCCGTTACTACAGAATTATTGGATGACCATTCATCCACCTACTTTATTCTTAGGTTTTGCATTAACTACTATACCATTCGCCTTTGTGCTGGGAAGCTTGTTAAAGAACGACCACAAAACATGGGTGCAACCTGCTTTGGTGTGGACTTTAGTTGGTGTATGTGTGTTGGGTGTAGGGATATTAATGGGTGGCGCTTGGGCTTACGAGGCATTAAGCTTTGGTGGCTTCTGGGCATGGGATCCTGTGGAGAATGCCTCATTGGTACCTTGGTTGACCTTTGTGGCGGGCATGCACACCTTGCTTATTTACAAGCATACAGGTAGGGCTTTGATATTTACTTATGTGCTACTAATAGCCTCCTTTTTATTCATCCTATATTCTACCTTTTTAACTCGTAGTGGCATATTGGGTGATACGAGCGTGCATTCGTTTACCGATTTAGGTATGACGGGACAGTTGGTCATTTTCATGGTCTTTTTTGTGGTGTTAAGCATAGCTGTATTCGCTTGGCGATACAAAGACCTTCCGGCAAGTGCTAAGGACGATGAGCACATTACCTCTCGCGAGTTTTGGATGTTCGTAGGCTCATTGGTATTCGTTATTTCAGCAGTGTTGATCACCTTTTCTACGTCGCTGCCTGTGGTCAATAAACTATTTGGTACTGATTGGGTGATAACGGAGACAGAGCGAATGGACCACTACAACAACCGTCAGGTTTGGATAGCGGTGTTCTTGGGTGGATTGATAGCCATTACGCAGTTCTTTAAATACAAGAAGACTGATGCTAAGAAGTTTGCTAAGGCCTTATCTATAGCTGTTATACTTTCTGTAGTTATTTCAGGCTTCCTTATTTGGAGTTTGGAGATCTATAATATCCCTTACGCTTTGATGTTGTTCACAGGGGTATTAGCCACTATAGCCAATGCAGATTTTATTATTACCCGATTAAAGGGCAACATGCAGAAGGCGGGCGGTTCATTAGCTCACGTAGGCTTTGGGTTGATGTTGGTTGGCGTGCTTATCTCACAATACAAGCAAGAAGTATTCTCTATTAATAAGCAAGGCGTGAACTTTGGCGATGCCTTTTCAGAAAAGGATAAGGCGCTGAACGTATTGCTAACCCAAGGAACTGCTGTAGAAATGGGTGAATATGAGGTTACCTATTTGGGCGATACTGTTTCAGGCTTTGACAGTTACTACAAGGTGAATTTTGTACGTTTCGACAAGGACTATAATGAGATAGAGAACTTTACTTTAATGCCACATATTCGTTCGGGATCAAATCCTGGGGAACGTTTCCCTAATCCTGATACGAAGCACTTTCTGCACAAAGATATTTACACGCACGTAACCAGTACTCCTAAGCCTAAAGAAGAGCAAGAGGCTAGGCAAGATACTTTTGCTACTTCTGTAGTGAGTAAGGGCGATACCTTCTATTCAGCACGTGCTTTTCTGGTAGTGAAAGATGTGAACCCCGCTCCGCCTGAAAAAGGATTTACCAGACGGGATGGCGATATAGCTGTTGGACTAAAAATAGGTGCTTACACCTTACAAGGAGAAGAGTATGAAGCAGAGCCGGTTTATCTCATCCGTGATAACCGTGCAGTTTATATACCTGATACCATAATAGCTTTAAATACAGAGATACGTTTAGAAGAAATACGCCCACAAACGGAGAAATTTGTGATAGGCGTGCGCTCTGCCGTTAAAGAAGATAAGTTCATTACATTGAAAGCCTTGTTGTTCCCATACATTAATGTGCTTTGGCTCGGCTGGATAATTACGGTCATAGGCTTTGGTATAAGCGTTTGGCAACGGGTGAAAGAATACAAAAGAGTTCGAGCTCGTGAAGCAGAAGCAATATGATATAGCACTGATAGGTGCTGGCAACGTAGCATGGCATTTAGGCCGTGCACTACAAGCTGCAGGCCATACCATTACGGAAGTATACAGCCGAACCTTTGGCAGTGCAAGCGCATTAGGCGAGGAGTTGGGTGTTCCCGCGATAACTAAGTTCGATGATATTGATATAGATGCTGACATCTACATCATCGCCCTGAAAGACTATGCCATAGATGAGGCCATTTTAAGTGGCTGGAAAGCTGCAGGAAGGATAGTAGTACATACATCAGGTACAGTACCTCTTTTGGGTTTGGAACGTATCTCTGACCAATGTGGTATTTTCTACCCTCTACAGACCTTCACTAAAGATGTGGCAGTAGATATGCGCAGCGTACCGATGTTGATAGAGGCATCTAACAAAGAAGTACGTGCCGTGCTTGAAGACCTAGGCCGTAGTATTTGCGATAGAGTAGAATACTTGGACAGCGATAAGCGTAAGATGCTACACATTGCAGCCGTGTTCACCAATAACTTCTCGAACTACCTGTATACGATAGCCGAGGATATATTGGGGAAGGAAGACTTGTCATTCGATCTACTGGTGCCATTGATGAAAGAAACGGTGAGCAAACTACAGAAGCGTTCGCCTAGTGAGATACAGACAGGTCCAGCTACCCGTAACGACTTGAAGACCATTGATGAGCATCTGCAACTGCTGCAAAAGATGCCTCATTACCGTGAGATATATCTGGTGATGACCGAGAGCATTTTGTTACAAGCACATGCTGATAGTCCCGTTGTTGAAGATATAGACTTTGATGAATAAGCTACGCGCTTTTTTACGACTTATTAGGGCAGGTAACCTACTGTTCATCATACTGACCCAATATCTGATACGCTACTTTGTAGTAATACCCAAGTTCAATTATTACAGTATTGAGCCTACTTTAAGCGATGGTGCTTATGCTTTATTGGTATTAAGTACGGTATTGATAGCCGCGGCAGGTTATATGGTGAACGACTACTTTGATGTAGAAGCCGATGAGGTAAATAAGCCTGATAGGGTAGTGGTAGGCAAGCAGTTTACTGACATACAGGTAACGTATGGCCAAATGTTGTTCAATGTACTAGGTGTACTGATAGGTATGGGGCTAAGCTGGCATTTGGGTAATTACCGTTTGGGTATGCTTTTCATCGTTATTGTGGCCTTTCTGTGGTTCTATTCCATGCAGCTGAAAAAGATAGCCTTAATAGGTAACTTGATAATAGCTGGTATTACAGCTATGGTAATTTTACTACCTGGGGTGTACGAAACAATGGGTTTTGCTGATAAGGATAATAACTTCATATTGGCTGGGGGTAATGTGCTATACATATTAAGAGGGTATGGCCTCTTCGCTTTTGTAGCTACCCTAATTCGCGAGATAATAAAAGACTTGCAAGATGAAGAAGGCGATAGAAGTGTATACGCCAATACGCTCCCAATAATTGCGGGAATAACAATTGCTAAGCTAGTTACTAGCTTATTTATTCTAGGCTTTATAGGCTTACTTGGTTATGTACAGAGCTTATACTACCAGGAGGAACTAACTGGGCAATTCGCCTACATTATAGGGCTCCAATTATTGGCATTGTTCTCTACCGTTTATTTATGGCTAGCCAATAGCCGAGTACAATACGGCAAGCTAAGTAGTGTATGGAAATTCATCATTCTGCTGGGTATACTCTCTATGGCTATTTTCGAATACCTGTAGCACAAAAAAAAGCGGCCACCCGAAGGCAGCCACTTTTCCATATTCATTGGGTATTGTAATATCTAGTCAATAACCGCTAGGCGCTTCACTTTGTGCTGGCCATTAACAGTTAGTCTTACATGGTACATTCCTGCTGCTACATTGCCTAGGTTCAAGGTAGTTTGCTGGCTTGCACCTTCGTTGCTTAAGTTCCAAGTACGAACTGTTTTACCTGAAAGGTCAGTAAGCTCAATGCTCACACCACCTTCGCCAGTTAAGTTCTGTATAGAGATCTTAGCAGACTGTGCTGCCGGGTTAGGGTACACGTTAAATTCTAATCCTTCTTCCGTAGAGAATGTAGTATAACCGCTACGCTCAGTACTGAAGTCGTTTTCTGCATAAATGTGACCTTGTACTACTTGGTAGTTAGCCGCATTGGTTGTAATTGGATCAATGTACACCTCATACTCAGTATCAGGAGTTAATCCATCAAGGCGAGCGTCGTTAGTATTCACTAGCATTGTTGTCCAGCTAGTAGTACCCATTTGGCGATAGTGTATTGCACTACGAGTAGTGTTACCGTTGTTACCCCAAGTTAGATTAGCAAAATTAGGTCCAGCAGTTCTGTTTATTTGCTGTTGGCTCATTTGGTTTGCAACCGTTCCTTCTGGGAAAGGCAAGCACTCACCAAC
>CAYGTK010000035.1:0-24441 GCA_964352775.1 uncultured Chitinophagaceae bacterium | reverse complement strand
GAGTAGGAGCACGTCTTTGAGCTCAAGATAGCGGCTACCGCCACCACCACGAGTAGGTACCTTCCAACTCATCGGAGTCTGAACAAAGGAAACTTCATCCTGATCAATAATCCCTTTTTGCAATAAGCTCTGGGCGTTAGCTGGCAGACTAAAGTCAACCGTCTTTTGCGCTTTCATATTGCGAGATTGACGCGCTTGGCCTACATACTTATCTTTTTCCAGACTAAGAGGTAGTGGAGCAGATTCGTTAACCTGCTGATACATCTGATCGATATACCAATCCGTATTGACGTAACTGAGACAAAGTACTCTGACATCAGTTCTCACCCCTTCTACTTCCTGTAAGTACCAGAGCGGGTAAGTATCATTATCACCTTGGGTGAAGATGATAGCATTTTCATCTACAGATTGTAAGTAGTTGATAGCAAAATCGAGTGCGATAGTTCTTTCAGAGCGATCATGATCATCCCAGTTTTGGGTAGCTAAAAGAACAGGTGCAGATAAACTAACAGCAAAAGCGATACCTAAGCCAGCTTTGCCACCCATTTTAGCTTTTAGGAACTCATAGAGTGCTAAGAAGCCAAAGCCTATCCAGATGCTGTAGGTAATGAACGACCCTACCAAAGTATAATCTCGCTCACGAGGCTCAAATGGAGGTGAGTTAGAGAAAATTATCTGCATAGGTCCAGTAAATAAGAATAAGGCTGCAATAGCGGCAGTACTCTTTACATCACGCGTGGAGTGATAGTATATTCCCAGAATACCTAGTAAGAATGGTATTAGGAAGTAAGTGTTTCGTGCTTTGTTCTCGGCCAATCTATCGGGTAAAAACTCTTCTGAGCCTACCAAAAATTCATCTATAAATGGAATTCCTGTTATCCAGTTTCCATCATTATTATCGAAACGTCCTTGTGCATCACTCTGTCTACCAGCAAAATTCCACATGAAATAGCGGAAATACATCTCTTTGAATTGATAGCCAAAGAAGAAGCGCAAGTTATCGCCAAAACTAGGGTCTTCCCCTTCTTTTAGCCCAAGCATGTAACGGTATGCTTTTACGTGTTCTCCATTTTGCCAAGATCCTATACGTGGAAAGAACATCTGCACATCATCGCTAAGCACATAGTCTTGCTTTTCGCCGATGATCTCATATCTCTCTTCTCCTTTATGCCAAACTTTACCAGTCTCTTTGTATTTAACAACATCGCCACCGCGTTCCACTAGGTCAGCCTTCACGTTGAAGTGCGGACCGAATAGTAATGGACGATCGCCATACTGTTCCCTGTTTAAATAAGAGCGCATACGGAACACGTCAGACGGGCTGTTCATGTTAATAGGCGTGTGAGCAGTTGCACGAATGGCAACAATAGAATAGGTAGAGAAGCCTATCATCACCATAGCTGCAGCTAATACTGCGGTATTCAGAGCCTTTATATTGTTCTTGATAGAGTATACTATCAAACCAACCACTGTACCCACAATAAGAAGAACAACAAATATTGCACCAGCACCAAATGGTAAGCCTAAGCTGTTAACGAATACTCGTTCAACGAAGGCCATTAGCGTAATAACCTTAGTTACTAGTCCTGCATAGAGTGACATCAATATTGCAAAACCTACTACGAATGCTATTATAGCACCCTTTGGAGTGTGGTTGTCAAACTTCTTGAAATAGTAAATAAGCGCCATTGCTGGTATAGCCAGCAAACTCAATAAGTGAACCCCTAATGAAATACCCAGCATAAAGCCGATAAGTATCAAGAGCTTATCATTTTTAGGAGAATCTTCACCTGCATCCCACTTCATTATTAGCCATACTACTACCATGATAAAGAAGGCAGAAAGAGCATATACTTCACCCTCAACTGCTGAGAACCATATGGTATCAGTAAATGTACAGGTCAATGCAGCGATAATACCAGTGCCCAATACTGCTAACATATTGTCGCCATCAGGGGTTTTGGCTGGAGATAATATCTTCTTGGCTAAAGCCGTAGTTACCCAGAATAAAAAGAGAATAACAAAGGCACTGCTAAGACCCGACATAAAGTTTATCGTGTAGGCTACACTGTTCACATCTGGTGCAAATAGCGTGAATATGCGACCGATCAATAAAAATATTGGTGCGCCAGGTGGGTGAACTACCTGAAGCTTATATGCTCCAGAAATAAATTCACCACAATCCCAAAAGCTGGCAGTAGGTTCTAGCGTTAGGGTATAGGTTACTAATGCAACAACAAATACCAGCCAACCGATAAGGTTATTCAAAAACTTATATGACATGAGATCGAGGTTTGAAATTAAGGACGTGCAAATTTAGCAATTTAGGCTACAAACCCGATGCTGAACGTTTTATTATACTGCTTAACCTTTTTTAACGCTATAAGCTTTTAGCAGCCTTATTAGTATCTTTACATTTGCAATGTTGCTAATTAGATATTCGTATAAACAATGTTCGTAAAAGCTACCGAAATAACTTCTGCATCTATCGCCTCTGATAATCCTATCCATCAGCGACTTTTGTTCGCTTATGAGGCTGCAATGGACCATGTAGAGGGTGATGTGCTAGAAATAGGCTGTGGAGAGGGAAGAGGATTAGACCTATTGATAAATAAGGCTGATAGCTATACCGCTTTTGAGAAGAACCCCATAGTGATAAAGGCCTTGAGGGATAAATACCCCGGGGTGAAGATAATTGAGCGCCAGGTACCACCCTTAACAGGAGCGGAAGATAATAGCTTTGACCGTGTGTGTACTTTCCAGGTGATAGAGCATATTGAGCCAGATGTAAAATATATTGAAGAGATACATCGAGTATTAAAGCCTGGTGGAAAATTGATAGTCTCTACACCGAATATTTTAATGACATTAACACGTAATCCGTGGCACATTAGAGAATATACCCCTAAGGAATTAACTGACCTGCTAGGTAAATACTTTAGCAAGGTAGAACCAATGGGTGTGTTTGGTAGTGATAGTGTTAACAAATATTACGAGCGAAATAAAGCTTCTGTAGCGAAGTACAAGCGTTTAGATATTTTTAACCTAGAGCAACTTTTACCTCGTAGTGTATTAGAAATACCATATAACATCCTGAACAGGATGAACCGTAATAATTTGCAGAAAGGAAATGATGAGTTGGTCATGAGTATTACAACGGCTGATTTTTCACTTAAACCAGTAACAGATAGTTGTTACGATCTTTTCTACATTGCAACAAAGTAAATTATGAGCATTTTTAGAGCTGACCTTTTTGAACCCACTACTGTTGCTGAATTGAAAGCAAAGTTTGATGCCGGGCAACCGTATCGAAATCTTTCTATTCAAGATCTGCTTGCAGAAGACTTTGCTCGTACACTGGTAGATAACTTCCCTGGTCAAGAAGCCATGCGTCGTCACTACCAAGGGTTGAACGAAAAGAAATCAGAAGGGTCTAATTTTGATCAATATCATGAGTCGTTCGACCAGTTACGTAAGGGATTGGCTACTCCTGAATTTCTTCGCTTCTTGGAACAAGTAACGGGTATTGATGGATTGATATTACCAGATGATCATCGAGGAACTGGTGTGCACCAAGGTGTTGACGGTAGCTTTTTAGATGTGCATGTCGATTTCAGTGTGCACCCTGTTAAGAATATCCACCGCCGATTGAACCTACTCATTTTCCTAGTGAACGATTGGAAAGAGGAATATGGCGGTGCATTAGAATTATGGAATGAAGACGTAACAGAGTGCGTTACAAATATTTACCCAGGGTATAACAAAGCTGCTATTTTTGAGACCAGTGATGTTTCTTACCACGGTTATTCTACTATTATCTTACCTGAAGGCGTTACTCGAAACTCCTTCTTCTCTTATTTCTACACACCGATAGCTGAAGGGGAAAAGGTGAAATATCACGATACTATCTTTAAAGCACGACCTGAAGAGGGAACGGCAAAAGCTATTAAGACCAACGTGAAAGAAGGTGCCAAAAACTTTGTGAAAGGCACCATGAAGAAACTTGGGCTGAATAAGATCTTTGATAAGATCGAATAATAGCTCCTTTCATTGATAATAAATTTTAAATATTATCCAGCACTTAATAATACTAGCTGAATGGCTTGGGGTTTTAATTTTATAGTAGAAAGGGACGTTGTCTCAAATCTTCATGACCTCTATACTTTTTTCGTCAAAAGTTCATATATAGAGCCGTTTAAGCACTACAAAGAAGGTGAAGTGATAGATGTATACGATGGTGGTATACCTGGGATGATGAGCATTTTCCCCTTTGATTTGGATTGCGATGAAATGCTTGATGACTACAGATTTTTGAGAGAAGTTGAGCGTACTTTTGATAAACCCGTAGCGTTTAATGTTCGAGCGCGAACAGTAGAATGGATGCACCTAGTTGCTCGAATTTTGATGGACAAAAAAATTCTTTTCGAGCTTGACACAGGCGATGGAAAATTTTACACTCCCGAAGAGGCCGTAACTATAGGTTGGAAGGATATTCGAAGGCTTTGTGGAGATGACTTCCACTAAATTACTTACTGAGCAGCTTGCTTATAACGCTGAGCATTTTGTGTATCGCCTTTCGATTGATACAATTGAGCTAAAATGCCATATATCTGCTTAGCGAATTGAGGGTTCATAGGCTGTTGTAATGCCTGTTGAAGAGCTGTTATGGCATAGTCTGTTTGTCCACTTTGGGCGTAAGCTACACCTAGGTTGTACAACGTATTCACCGAGCCTGGTAAAAGATCGTTAGCTCTTGTCAAAGCTTTAGCAGCTCTAGGGTAATTCCCAGCACGCAGATATGCTATACCTAAAGACTCATGAACTGTTTCGCTAGTTTGGTCAGATTTGAGGTATTCTTCGAAATGGCCTATCGCGTTATTCCAGTCACTTGCTTCTAGGGCTTCAAAACCCTTTATATCTTCCTTGCTAGGTCTTTTACTAATACCTACTAGTGGTGCACCCCCAGCGGTAACAGCGTGTATTTTTTCAGCGGGTGGCCAAGACCCATTTTGCAGTTGAGATTGCTTTACGTAGGAAGTGGTGAATATACCATAGTCCCAATCTTTCTTATTACGATCGTAATATCGAGTATAAACGGGCTTGATGCTATCATGCTTTTCAAAATAAGGACGGAAAGCATACCAAATGTTTGAGGCAACTTTTACTTGACGCGTCTTACTTTGCTCTAAAATGTCAGTGTTGTTTATCAGCCACTTATAGGCTGTTTTGGTACTGTTGTAGTAATAGTCTGTTTCATAGTTTCCATAGGCTCCTTGCATTCCCCCTATGGTTGGGTTGAAGTAAGTTACCCAATGAGGGAAATTACGCACGCCCCATTGTAACGGAATAATGGATAAAAGCACTACCGATACCAAAACACCTTTCTTCATCCCCTCACTTTTTATGAGGCGAGAAATGCCATCCCAACCAATAGCAGCTAATACTACAATAGTTGGGTATACAAATAGAACATGACGCCAGCCACCATAAACGTTGGCTTTTTTATAGTAGATATAGCCCAAAGGGAATACTAATGCAAAGGCTACAACACCAATATAAAAGAGGTTGTAATTCTTTTTATTGAGGTAAGCACTAATAGGTGAAAGAGCTAAGCCTGCCAAAGCTACCAGAGGTGCAGTTATGGCTATATATTTCACAAGGTAATGACTTGGTAACTGGGTAGAAGGAATGTTACTTCCCTCAAATAGTTGCCCTATTGCCACTGAAAAACCTGAGAATTTACTCAAAGCCGTTAGTGGACCAGTTAAGGGATTAAGCAAGCCATAAGGCCAAAGGATAAGTCCCAAGAAATAGCCTGCCACCATAACTATAATGGTGTTTTTAGAATAAGCCAATAGGTTGGGCTTTTTATTTTGAGAGGTGAAAAGAATGTATTGTAAGCCAACAAATAAACCAAGGTAGGCGAATAACAATAAACCACCTACACGTATGCTTAATGGCACGGCCAAGCCAGCTATAGCAATAAAAAGGGTCTTTTTTGATGGATTGGGTAGCTCACCTAAAAAACGGATAATACCATATAAACCTAGAGCATAGGCAACTGCAAATGGTGCATCTTTCAGGTTGTTAAAACTATGCCCTAAGTATCGTAGCGATACCAAGAAAATGATCAAGCCAAGTAGCGCAGCTTGCCAGCCAGCAATGCGGCGGATAAGCTGAGTGGTGATAAAAATTCCAAAGAGACTGAAGAGAATGCTCACCAAGTGGCGAACATCATATATATCCATGAAAAACAGCACCTTACTTACTAAGTAAGCCATTACATCAAGCGACTGACCATAGTAGAAGATGTTAGACATATCTCCCGTTTTATTAAGTACACCGGTGGTGGCAGATTCTGTATTTTGAAAGCCGCTGGTGAAGAATTCTATAACTCTTTTAGACTGTTCAGAGTGAACGAATTCGTCACCAGAAATACCGAACTGGAAACTGATAATTGGGAACAAGACCAATGCTATACCAAATAGAATGTAATAGGCCTTTTGATAGTTGTTCTCAAAGTTCATCATGGTAATTGGTGTAAGGAATTGATCTAAGCTTTGCGTTCGCCTTTTTCGTCGTATATCTTATCGATGATAAAATCTGGGCGAGCACGAGTTTGGTCGTGGATTCGCCACAAGTATTCTCCTATCATGCCCAGCATTAGCATTATCAATCCGCCAATAACAAGGTTTAGTACTATCAAAGATGCCCAACCAGTATAGGGGTTCTCGTTAACTAATCGGTTAACTACTACAACCACCGCTGATATAATACCCAAAAAGGCAAAAAGAAAGCCAATAAGAGACATAACTCGAATGGGTAAGTAGGAGGTGTATATCAAGCCATCAATGAAGAATTTGACTTTCTTTCCCATCGACTGTTGTGACTCACCTATCTCACGTTTTAAGCGCTGGTAGGGAAGGAATTTTACATTATAGCCCATCCACAGAATATCACCTTGAAGCATTCTGTTCTTTGCTGTGAGGGAGTTAAGCATGGTTACCGCTCGTTCGCCCAACAACCAAAAGTCATAGCCGCTTTTAGGCATTTTGCTATTCGAAATATTCATTAATGAATAGAAAATGCTAGACATGGTGTTCTCAAAAAAGGAATCGTTGCGACCAGCTCTGTAACAGATAACCACCTCATTTCCTTCTGCCCAACCATGTACCATTTTTGGAATGGTATCTATAGGTTCTTGAAGGTCGGCAGACATCTTCACCACACAATCGCCACGAACTTGTTTAAACCCACACATTACAGCTTCACGCTGTCCAAAATTTCTTGAAAGTGAGAACACACGAACTTTTGGGTCCATTTCTCTTATCTCTAAGAGTTCATCTAGGCTGCCATCGTCAGAGCCATCGTTTACGAATACCATATCGTAATCATAGTCTTTTAGTTCGTTCTTGAACAATGCGGTTATTTGCTCGTGAGTTGGCTTTAGCGAACCCTCGTTACGAAATACCGGAATGACGAACGAAACTGTTTTCATATGCTATACTGCGATGCGTAACAAAGTTAGTGTTTATTGCCATTCAGCAAAGCCGATGCACGGCTAAAGGCACTTTGTAGTTTTGCTTCTAATTCATCATCAGCAGAAGGGTTACCAGATGGGGTGAATTTAGATTCTCCTACATACTTTTCTTCGATGGATACCCCCAGGGTACTCAACTTGTTTAGTATTGCTGAATATTTCCTCTCTGGAGAACTACAAAAGGTGTTATAATCAATGGTTAATTGGTTGGCTAGAGGTATTCTATCGAAATGGTCATCTACCTCTTTGTAGATACTTTGCAATTGTGCTGCCACCTGTTCTTCTGGTGATAAATGAGTTAGCTTATCCATTTCTCGCGGCACAAAACTCCACCATTTACTTTTGTCACCAAAATAGCTTTCACGGGCCTTTAATATCGATCGCATGTTATCAATAGAGTCGCGCCTTAAATGAATGAATAAGGCTTTAGGGAAAAGCTGGTGAAGTAGATCAATATGCCAATTCATCATCATTGCTTTCATAGCCAAGGGTCTTCCAAATGCATCTTCTAAAGCTGATAGTTCACTTATCAATTCCTTTTTCGGAAAGCTCTTTAGTTCTTCCTCTGTCAATTGATGTCTATCCTCAAAGGGAAAGAACCTACGCCAGAAGTACCAGAATTCATGAGGTGCCAGGGGGCCTATCGTTTTACCAAGGTTGGATGAGAAGTTGAAAGTTCTATCCGGAATTATTTCACCTTTAGCATCTAGATCTACCAACATCTGTTGAACTCTAGCGCCCAAATACGGGGCTTTAAAAAAGCGGGAGAGTACGTTGGTTGGGTATGAAAAAATACCTGTTTTGGCCAACCATTGTAAGAAAAGGGTCGATCCACTTCTGGGAGCTCCAACTATGAATACTACAGGCCATTTCATTTCTGAATAACTCGAAGCAATGTTAGCTTCTGCAGGGCTTAAACTATCATTAACCTCTTTCAGCACCTCTTCTAGTGCTGGCGATCTCTTGTAAGATGGTTGGCGCTCGTTGTTATTCATTAGTACTGCAAAGGTAGTGATCTGGTAATATTCTCAATTTGGCATTAAAGTTTTTCTGTAAGCCTGCGGTGTTGTGCCTTCCCAACGCTTAAAAGAGCGAATGAAGGCGCTTGCTTCAGCATAGTCAAGCATATAGGCCACTTCACTGATATTAAGGTCTTTTCGCTGTAAGTATTGAATGGCGAATTGATGTCTAATGTCTTCCATTATTGCTTTATAGGTCTGCCCCTCTTCCTTCAAGCGTCGTTGAAGAGTACGCACACTTAAGTTCATGCTGGTAGCCACTTGGTTTACTATAGGGAACTGCGGTTTCATTAAGTTCAATACGGTATGTTTTACACGTTTACTAAATCCCTGTTGGCCTTCTAAGTCCTCCAACTTTTGACGAGCATGATCTAATAAGATCGGAAGTAATCTATGGTCACTTGTCACTATCGGCTCGTTTACAAGGGCCTTATTCAGTAGCATAGCATTTTCATCCTTATTGAAATAGATAGGGCATTGAAACAGACGTTTGTATTCATCCAATCTTTGTGGTACTGCGCAACGTAAGTGGATAGCTAAAGGATAGTGCTTATACCGTGTTAAGGCATGATACTCGCGCAAAGCGAAGGTCAAATTAGCGGCCACGGTATGTTCTACGGAAAGTGGTGAATACTGCTCCCACAATGGATTTGCTGAAAAGGTAATGCGATAATGCTTACTGTCTTCTACCAATTGAATTGGTAACGCTTGGCATCCCAAGCTAGCGAACTCACAAAGATGTAATAGCGCCTGGTGAACCGTATTGCTCGACTGTGTTATTTGCCCCAAAATACCCAATGCGGTCAGGTTTAAATACTCCCCTAAGTTTAAGCCAAAACAAGAGTTTCCAGTTTGCTCAACAGCAGAGGCCAATACGTTGTCATAAATAGCTGCAGAGACCCTAAGATCTTCGCTACAGAGTTCTTCTTCGCTATGATGAGTGAGAGCTGTTAAATGCTGTTTATCAGCTCCCTGATGAACGGCAAAGTGGATGATATTCAACAGAAACCTGCTATTGAAACTAAAAGGTAAGTCCATATCCAAAAGTAACAGATCGATCATTTGGCGGCAAATGTCAACTCAAAGGCAGCTATTATCAATTCTGAAGACACCAGAGCAAGCACCTTTGTAGTGAACAAAATGATAGAATGATGACAACTTTGGAAACAAGCATAAATATCAAAACAAGCGCTGAAAAAGTATGGTTTCATCTTATGGATTGGCAACGATATGGTGATTGGAATCCTTTGATCAAATCCATAAAGGGAAAACCTGTTTCAGGCGAGTATTTAGAAGTGATGATACAACCTGAAGGTATGAGTGCTCAGCAATTCAATCCAGAATTATTGGAATTGGAAACCAATAAAGCATTGCGGTGGAGAGGCAAATTAGGTATGCAGGGCATTTTTGATGGAGAGCATTATTTCCGTTTAGAAGAGTTGGACGAAAAAACAACCAAACTGATCCACGGTGAGCACTTCACAGGTGTACTGGTTAAACCACTATTGTGGCTAATTGGTAAGGCTACCGAACAGGGATTCATTAGCATGAATAAAGCATTAAAGCAGATTTCAGAAGTTAGATAGTTGAGTTATGAATACAGTAAACTTAAAGTGGGCATTATATACCAACGCTGCATTTTCAGCTACATCAGGCATCTTACTGATAGTATTTCATAGGTATATTTCAGCGTTGATGGGTATTCCTTATAGTTGGATCTTATTGATCGTTGGAATAAGTCTTTTGCTTTTTGTGGGTATGATACTATACACAGTTACTCGTAAACAAATACAACCCTTATTAGTACGAGCTATCATTGTTCAAGACTGGCTTTGGGTTGTGGGTAGTACTATGATCGTTGGATTTCAGTTGTTAGATCTATCATTACTGGGTTATGTGTTAGTAGTCGTAGTAGCCATCATTGTTATACTGATGGCTATATACCAAAAGAGGGCTTTAGGGTAGTTCCTAGCCCTGATAAGCGTTTGCATTTTAGATAACCGCATATGACTACACATATCTGTCTATCAACAAGGGTTTGTCCATAACCTACCTGCCTAAGCATGCTTGTTTTCTTTTTATCTTAGCTGTATTAAAATGTAATGCTATGTTTAAGAAGTTAGCGGTATCAGTAATGATGCTTGTCATCATACTAGGTTCAGGCCAATTTGCCATCACCAATACAGCTGGAATGCCTGGCGGTTATACAGCTGCCCCTGGAGACCTTGGTGGTTGTGGAGATGTGGCTTGTCATAACGCAGCTCCTTACCCTGGGCCATTAGTTTGCGGTACTATTGAAGTGAAAGCAACACCAGCGGCACCAGCAACACCTACCTACACAACCAATACTTCTTATTTTATACTTTTAAATCAGAACAGTCTTATTGGTCCGGCAAGCACCTATGGTTTTCAGCTAACTGCTTTAGACCCGAGCGGCAACATGGCTGGTAGCTTCAACGTTATCGCTAGTTCTGGTGCTCAAGCAACAGAGATCTCTACACAAGGTGGTCGAGATTACATGAGCCAAAAAAGTGCTACTTCTCAAAATGCATGGGTGTTCACTTGGAACTCTCCAAGCTCATACTTGGGAGACGTTACTTTCTATTTGACCAATATTTCTGGAAATGGTAATTCAGCAGCTACTGGCGATGTATATTGCGAGGATGTTTTGGTACTACCTGGTGCTCAACAGCCATCGGGTGTAACGGCAAATTTCACTTCTGATGTTACCGCTACTTGTATTAATGGTGATGTGACATTTACTGATAATTCTCTGGGTTCAGTGACAAGCTGGAACTGGAATTTTGGTACTGGTGCAAGTCCTGCTACAGCAACTGGTGCAGGTCCTCATGCAATTAACTATAACCAAGTAGGGACAGCTGATATTCAGTTGATAGTAAGCGATGGCGTAGATGCTGATACCATTACTTCTGCTAATTACATTACCGTTTCAAGCGGAGCGCCTGCATTTGCTGGTAATGATACCAGTGTTTGTGATGGTTCAAGTATAACATTGACTGCAACTGGTGGAACGTCATACGTTTGGAGTTCTGGTGGAACTCAAGCTACGGAATCGGTTAGCCCTACTACCCCAACTACTTACACCGTTACTGTTACTGACGCGACAGGATGTACGGGTGTAGATGATGTGTTGGTCACCGTAAATGCCCTTCCGACAGTTAATGTGCCCGACCAAAATTTCTGCCCAGGTAGTTTTGTTACTCTTGATGCGGGTAACCCAGGAAGTACATATCAATGGTTGCCAAATGGTGAAACTACCCAAACTGTTAACGCTAATATGACAGGCAACTATTTTGTTACTGTTACCGATGTAAATGGATGTACAGCTACTGACTTCTCTAAAGTAGGTCAAGGGTCAAATCTAAGCATTAGCATACCTGATACCAGCCTTTGTGGTGGGGCTTCAGTGGTATTAGATGCTGGAAATCCGGGAAGTACCTATTTATGGTCTCCAGGTGGAGAGATTACTCAAACAATAACAGTTTCTTCTGCAGGATCTTATGCCGTTACGGTAACTGATGGAGCTTGTAGCGGAGCTGATACTAGTATAGTTTCATTAAGTGGAGGTGTAGCTGCTGATGCCGGTGTGGATATAGGCATTTGTTTAGGTGAGTCAACTGTTATAGGTACAAGTGGTGCTACAGGTAATACCTATAGTTGGTTACCTATTACTGGTTTAAATGACCCAACACTAGCGCAACCTACAGCTAGCCCAAGTAGCACAACTACCTACATTTTAACAGTAAGCGATGGTTCTTGCGATGATATGGATACGCTAGTAGTAACGGTAAATGCACAACCTGTAGTAAGTTTCAGCGGTTTAGCGGGTCCATATTGTGACGCCGATAATTCTCCTATAACGTTAACGGGTAACCCTACTGGTGGAACGTTTAGTGGAACAGGCGTTTCTATCAACGACTTTACGCCTTCCCTTGCTGGAGCGGGTACATTTGCTATTATTTATGATTACACAGATCCTAGTACACTATGTTCTGCTTCAGATACGCAATCAGTTACTATTACAGGCAAGCCTACAGCTACGATCTTGAATGTGCCAGACTCTATATGTACTACTGACCCTATCTTCACTCCACAAGGTAGTCCCGCAGGTGGAACATTTTTCTTAGGCGTACTTCCAGTGCCTATTCAAGTGGTAGATCCAAGCCAAGTACCAGGTGGTACTTACACGGTTAGCTACATTGTAAACAACGGACCAGGTTGTGCCGATACGGCTACTAAGCAAGTTACTGTAGTTGACTTAAGTGTGAACTTTAGTGGACTTGCCTCTAGCTATTGCAGTAGTGATACAGTTAACTACCCAATGGTAGCAGGAACTGCTGGTGGAACATTTAGTGGCCCTGGTGTTACCGATACTGTTTTCAATCCTGCTAATGCTGGTATTGGTGTTCATGATATTGTATATGCTATTACCGACCCAGGTACCGGTTGTACTTTTGCTGATACCTTAACGGTTACGGTAAGCGGTATTGAAATAGTTGGAAGGGATGTAGCCATCTGCGAAGGAGGAATAGTTACACTAACAGCAACAGGTGGCTTGAATTATTTATGGTCAACATTTGCAGTTGGGCCATCAATTACCGTAGCTCCTTCAGCCACTACAACCTACTTTGTAAGTGGTTTAGATAGTAACAGTTGTCCGGCATCAGATACAATTACGGTAACAGTTACTGCTCCGCCAGTTGCTCAGTTATTTGGTTTGGAAATTGAATATTGTAGTGCCGATGGAATTGATACTTTATCGGGTTTTCCAGGAAATGGAAGCTTCTTTGGTACTGGGGTTAACAGTAATACATTCAATCCAAGCGTAGTTCCAATTGGGTCACCATTAAGTATCAGCTATCGCTATGCTGATACCTTAGGTTGTTCTGATACGGTAACTCTAATAACAAGTGTTAAACAAACCCCTTCCATAAACTTTACAGGTCTCGATCCAGAGTACTGTAATGTGGAAGAAGCAGTACTTCTAAATGGAAGCCCCCAAGGTGGATTCTTTACGGGTAGAGGTGTAAGTAATGATGTGTTTGTACCATTCTTTGCAGGAGTAGGAACTCATTCTATTAACTATACCGTGTTCCCAGCAAATGGATGTATTGCAAGTGCTATTAGTCAGGTGGTCGTACGCGACCTTCCTCAGGTAAGTTTGAGTGTTCCTGCTACTATGTTCTGCGAGAATGATGAGCCAGTGGAATTAACAGTTTCGCCTACAAATGGAATGCTTGACGGAATTGGTATTTCTGGAAGTACTTTCGACCCTGAATTAGCAGGAACAGGTGGTCCTTACCTATTAACATATAGTTTCACTGATAGTAATACTTGTGTTGGCTCTGATGAAGAACTAGTAACTGTTAAAGAGAAACCCGCTATTGCATTTGCTGGGCTTGCTCCACAGTATTGTGAAAATGAAGGTGCCGTTAGTTTAGCAGGGTCACCCGCAATGGGAGTATTTAGTGGTTCTGGTATTTCGGGTTCTACATTCGCCCCTGTTTTGGCTGGTAGTGGTACTCACGATATTACCTTTGACTATACAGGAATGAATGGTTGTTCAGATACTATCATTAAAACAACTACAGTTAACCCAGCAGATACTATTTTATCTGTTGACTTAGCAGACACCTATTGTCAGAACGGCTTGGTTGACTTTGTTGATGGTGTGCCAAGTGGTGGTACATTCACTGGTCCAGGTATTGTAGGTTCTGCATTCGACCCAGAAGTAGCAGGTAGTGGTGGCCCATACAGTATCACGTATGAGCTAACTAACCTATTTGGTTGTACCTCTTCGTTCACTAAGTCAGTTACTGTATTCTCTGTGCCTGTCATCTCTTTTATTAATGTTCGTAGAGAGTATTGTGAGTTGGAAGGGCCTGTAGCTTTAAATGCTATACCAGTAGGAGGCTCATTTACTGGTGCAGGAATAAACGACACTACTTTTGACCCTGAAGCTGCAGGAACTGGAGAGCATATTCTGGAATATAGCTTTACCAATGCCGATGGTTGTGAAACGGTAGAGCAAGTAACGGTTAATGTTAATGACTGTGTTGGGATAGAAGAATATGTAAATGGCGGTAATATCAAGGTATATCCTAATCCATTCCACACGAATTTTAATGCAGTTTACACTGCTCAAGATGCGGGTAAAGCAACACTTACCGTTCGAAATGTATTAGGAATTAACATGTCAGTGAAACATTTTGAAGTGAATACAGGTATAAACGAACTGAATGTGGAGACCGCTGATTGGTCTTCGGGTTTATATTTCATTGAGATACTACAGGGTAACATCAGCTACAAGGCCAGACTGATGAAGCACTGATAACGAAGAGAGAATAATAAAGCAAAAGGCCCTATAAGGGTCTTTTGTTGTTTTTAGTGAGTATTCCGTTTTAGAAACCATACGCCGGAGAAGGAAAATGAGGAGCATGAATAAAAGCAAAACGATCTTGTTGGCAGTACTATGTCTAGTACTAGCCTTAACAACAAAAGCACAAACCATTGCGGGCCACGAGAAATGTGGTAGTGCAACAATTCACAACAGATTATTAACTACCGACCCCGACTATGCAACGCGTAGATCGAGTATTGAACAACAGCTGCAAACGCGCATACTGTTCAAGCAGCAAATACAGGGTTCATCTACCAATGATGTATATCGCATTCCAGTAGTAGTACACGTCATGCACTTAGGTGAGGCAGTCGGAACGGGTAATAACATATCTGAAGTACAAGTAAATAGTGCGATAAGTTCATTGAACGAACAGTTCCGTAAAGTAGCGGGAAGCACAGGTGATGGTAACGGAGTAGATACGGAAATTGAGTTCGCTCTTGCACAACGTGATCCTAACTGTAATACCTCTAATGGCATAGTTAGAGTAAACACTACTTCCATTACCAATTACAATGTTCAAGGTATTACTAGTACTAATGAGCTTGACCTTAAAGCATTGAGCCGCTGGCCAAATGCTAACTACTTAAATGTTTGGGTAGTAAGTGAAATTGATGGTAACAATGGGGGAGGGGGTACCCAAGGATATGCCTATTTCCCAGGCGCTTCACCTAACTACGACGGTATTGTGGTATTGAACTCGGCCTTTGGTACTACTGGTACTGTAAAGTGGTATACTAATGAAGGTAAAGTACTCACACACGAGGTAGGTCACTACCTTGATCTATATCACACTTTCGAAGGTGATGCAGGCGGTAGTTCTTGTCCATCAAATGGAAACTTCTGCGGTACAAATGCAGGAGATTGTTGTGGAGATACACCTCCCGTTCGTCGTACAACAAGCGGCTGTCCAACTACAGCAACTAACTCATGTACAGGAAGTACTTATGGTGATGCAGTTACCAACTACATGGACTATACAAGCGAAACCTGTCAAAAGATGTTCTCGCCCGATCAAAAGGCAAGAATGAGAACGGCAATTGAAACAGCTCGCCCAGGATTATTAAGCTCGCGTGCATTAGAACCTCAAGTGGCTGGCGATTCACCATCAAACCCACAATGTACACCTAATACTACTAATCTTTCCAACGCTTTCGGATTTGGAGTTTATGAAGTGATATTTGATGACTTACATGTAGTGTCAAGCGGTGCTGTATTTGAAGGTGGATACATGGATAATACCTGTTCTCAAAAAGACTCTGTTGATGCTGGCGCCACTTACGGTATCTCAATTAAAACAGGGCCTGCCAACTCCGAAGATGTTAGGGTTTATATTGACTATAATGATGATGGAGACTTTGTAGATGCTGGTGAGACCGTATTGACCAGTAATGCATTGTTTACACATAATGGTACAATAACTATTCCATCTAATGCATCTGGTCATTTACGTCTACGTGTAATTAGTGACTGGTCGGGGAATAATATATCGGGTAGCTGCTATAACTCAGAATACGGACAAGCAGAGGATTTCACTTTGTATGTAACATCCAATACACCACCGCCACCAAGCTGTAGTGTAGATGCTATAGTATTAGGAACTCAAACAGCTTGTACTAACAATACATATACTCAAGAAATAACGGTTACATTCAGCAACCCACCATCATCGGGTTCACTTAGAGTGAAGGGACAGAATTTCACTATTGGTTCAAGTCCACAAACTGTGGTGTTAACTAATTTACCAGCTAATGGTAGTAGTCAAAATGTAACGGCAAGATTCACAGCCGACAATAGCTGTACGCTAGTAGAAACTAACTTATATACTGCTCCAACAGCTTGTCAGAATCCATGTGGTATCACCAACCTAACAGCAGGAACACAAACTGCCTGTTCAGGAAATAGATATGACCAGGATGTGGTTGTTACATATGGTAATGCGCCTACATCGGGTACACTACAAGTAAATGGTCAAAGCTTTACAATAACAAGTAGCCCGCAAACGGTGACCCTAACAAACTTGATAGCAGATGCGAGCAACGTAAACGTTACCGCACAATTTAGTGATAGTAGTTCATGTAGCAGAACAGAGAACAACTTGTTTGCTGCCCCTGTAGCATGCCAAAGTGCATGTGGTATCACTAACCTAACAGCAGGAACGCAAACTGCATGTTCAGGCAATCGCTACGATCAAGATGTGGTTGTTGCATATGGTAATGCGCCTACATCGGGTACACTATTAGTAAATGGTCAAAGCTTCGCTATAGCAAGTAGTCCGCAAACAGTAACACTAAGCAATTTGATAGCAGATGCGAGCAACGTAAACGTTACCGCACAATTTAGCGATAGCAGTTCATGCTCAAGAACAGAGAACAACTTGTTTACTGCCCCTGTAGCGTGCCAGAGTGCATGTGGTATCACTAACTTGACAGCAGGAACGCAAACTGCTTGTTCAGGAAACCGCTACGATCAAGATGTGGTAGTTGCATATGGTAATGCGCCTACATCAGGAACTTTACAAGTAAATGGTCAAAGCTTCACTATAGCAAGTAGCCCACAAACGGTAACCTTAACTAATTTAATAGCTGACGGAAATAATGTTAATGTAACTGCTTTATTTAGTGATAGCAGTGCATGTAGTGTAACAGAAAACAGCTTATTCACAGCTGCGGCATCGTGCTGTACAGGTGTTCCGAATGTGGCTGATGCTACTATATGTCAAGGTGAGACAGCTATACTAACGGCAAGTGGCGGTGCTTCTTATGTATGGAGTACAGGTGCTACTACTGCTTCAGTTAATATTATGCCAACCACTACGGCAAATTATAGTGTAACTATAACTGACGCATCATCTTGCAACTATATAAAAACAGCTGCTATAATTGTTAATGCTAGCCCTACGGTTCAGATAAGTTTGAACGATACTGTTTGTACTGGTGGTGTGGGTACGCTTAAGGGTTTTGGTGGAACTTCTTATCTATGGAATACAGGCGATGTTACACAAACACTTAATGTTAAGCCAAGTGTAACTACTACCTATACAGTTACTGTAACCGATAACAATGGATGTACAGCTGATATATCGGGAGTGGTAGCGGTAAGTACAGGTATTAATTCTTCTACTGTATCAGATACAATATGTGTAGGAACTATAGCTACTATTACAGCAAGTGGTGGTTCAGTTTACAATTGGAGTAATGGTGAGCACACTCCTATAATTAATGTGAGTCCGGTCTCTGATAAAGCATACACGGTTACAGTAACTAGTGGCGTATGTTCAGTAATTGATACTGCTTATGTTACCGTAGAGGCTGGACCAAGTGTTACCTTAACGGGGTACAATGAAACGTACTGTGCTAATACAGCAGGTTCTTTGTTGATTGGTACACCAGCAGGTGGGGTCTTTACTGGAACAGGAGTAGATGTTACCGGAAAGTTTGAGCCAGCAGTAGCAACCGAAGGACCAAATACAGTAATGTATACTTACACAGATAATAAAGGCTGTGTAGGTTCATTCACAGATACTATTGTCGTATTTGCAGAACCTATTGCTGAAATTACTGGACTTGATGCAGCGTACTGTATTAATGAAGGACCAATATCATTAACTGCATCACCGTTGGGGGGTACATTTAATGGGCCAGGTGTAGTTGGAAATGAATTAGACCTTACTAAAGCCATTACTGGTAACCTTAGCTTTGTAAACTACAACTACACTGATGGAAATGGGTGTTCAACTATAGCATCGCAGAATGTAGAAGTATCTCCATTGCCTGAGTTACAGGTGAAAGGTTTGAAAGGCTTGTATTGTATTAGTGAAGGAACCTCGCAGCTTGAACCGCAGCCAGCGGGGGGTACTCTTGTTGGTGATGGAATAATAGGTGATATTTTTGACCCAGCAGAAGCTGGAGCTGGAATGCATTTGGTAGAATATACTTATGTCAACGCTATTGGTTGTTCGAACACTTATCGCGTTTCAATAATGGTAGATGCTTGTACAGGTCTAGAAAACAGGGAAAATGACATTTCTTTGACCTTGTTCCCTAATCCAACTAATGGTGTTGTGTGTTTAGAACTTCAAGAAGCTGTTACAGAGGTGTTTATAGAAGTATCTGATGCGTCAGGCAGAAAAGTTTATAGTGACAATAGACCTTCTGGAGGGAAAAAATTTAACATTGACGCGTCAAACTGGGCGGCAGGCACTTATCTTGTTAGGCTAGGATCTAATAGTGCTGTGCATTATGCGCGATTCTATAAATATGAATAATACATACGTAGGTGAAAATACGTAGGCTTGTAACCCTTATAAACAGGGGGTTGAACGTTGTTCAGCCCCCATTTATTTTTTAAAAGGGTTTTTACCCTAGTATTAGATTAGTTAATTTTACGGCTTGTAGTCTGTGAAAAATAGGCTCAAACACTATAACTAATTCTAATGCGCCAAATCATGAAAAGACAAGTAACATTGTTATTCGCTATTCTGTGTATGTTCGTCTGGAACGTAAATGCTCAGATCACCACTTTCCCTTATTCTGAAAATTTTGATGCTTGTGCAACAAGCGCACCCACTGGCTGGTCCACTACAATTATAGGTGGAACATGCGATTGGACCTTTGATACGAATGTTATGCCTGATGGGCCTGATTTCACTTCTTGTGCTGCGATATTTGATGATGCTGCAAATTGTGGTGGTGAAGCAGGTAACATAGCAGAACTGTATTCTCCTGTGTTTGACTTAACGGCTGAACCAAATGGTTTTCTGTCGTTTAACTACCTACATGAATCCTTTGCTGGTAACAATGATTTCTTCGTAGAAGTATATGACGGTTCTACATGGGTTCAAGTATTACAACAATTGGACGATCTGCCGGGTACTGCGGCTGTCCTTTTTTCAGTTGAGGTAACTCCATACGTAAACGCAGCCTTTCAGGTACGTTTCCGTTTTGATGATGAAGGAGCAACCACACAAACTTTTGGCTCAGGTATTGACGACTTCTTATTAGAATCTATTACCTGCCCTGACCCTACCGGTCTAACTATATCCAATATAACAGCCGATGGCGCGACTGCTAGTTGGACACCAGGTGGTTTAGGTGTTTCTTACGAATTAGAAGGTGGAGCTGAAGGCTTCGCAGTTGGAACAGGTGTTGGTATCAACATTCCTACAACGGATACCTTCTTTACTTTATTTGGATTACCAAGTTTTACATCGTTCGATGGATATGTACGTGAAGTATGTGGTCCTGGCGATACAAGTAACTGGGTTGGACCAGTAACTTTCAAAACACAACTTAGCCCATTAGATAACAACAGCCCGGTATGTAATTCGAGTTACGGTATTCCTGACAATGGCGGATCGTCTGGCAATTGTTTAATAATACCTCTTACTGTTTCAGGTGCTGCAGGAACTGTGTTAGGAACAGATGTTATACTTACAGATGTTAACTTCATTATACCTCATACTGCTGCTAGCAATTTAGATATATCTCTTGTTTCTCCTAATGGAGTAACTATTGACCTTACATCAGATAATGGAGGATTTAGCGATGACTTTGGCGATTCATCAAATTGTCCTATCGATGTTACGAACTTTAACATGTTCGCACCTACAGCTATTACTGCTGGTTCAGCACCTTTTATTGGTTCTTACGTGCCAGAAGGTAGCTTTACTGATTTCAACGATGGTAGCGATCCTAATGGTGTTTGGCAGCTTGTTGTATGTGACGATGCTTCTGCCAACTTAGGTTCAGTTGAGTATGCTCAGCTAGTTTTAGCCGCACCACCTTCATGTAATGCTCCTTCATTACCTGTAGTTTCAAATGTAACAGGCGATGGTGCTACGTTAACTTGGGAAGCTGGTAATGTCGGTTCAACTTTTGTTATTGAAGGCGATACTTCTGGTTTTACACTTGGAACAGGGTTGCAGTTTACCACTAGTGATACAACGTTCTCTCTAGCAGGTTTGCCTTCACTTACAAGTTTTGATGGTTATATACGTGAAGTATGTGGTCCGGGTGATTCTAGTATATGGAGAGGTCCTGTTAGCTTTACTACGTTATGTCCAGCTAACTTTAGTGCTCCTTACTTTACTGATTTTGAAGATGTTGGTGCTACAGGTGTTGCAGTTTTAGATTGGGATAATTGTTGGACAAGCGTTAGAACATCTGAACCACGTTGGGAAACTGATGTTCCGGCTACAGGTTTCGATATTAATTCTAGCAATACTGGTCCAGCATGGGACCACACTACTTTTGGTGTAACCGGCGGTCAATATATGATGTTAGAGTCTGGCTCTGGAGCTACAGGTACAGAAGATACATTAACATCACCAGTTATTGATGCTTCTACCCTTACTACCCCTTACGTTGAATTTTGGTATCACATGTATGGAGCTACAATGGGTGATCTTCGCATGGATGTTCAAAATACAAATACTGGAATATGGACTGAGAACTTGGTTGTATTGATCGGTCAGGCTCAAACTGATGATCTTGACCCTTGGTTGAAAGCAGAAGCTAATTTATCGGCTTATACTGGTCAAACTATTCGTGTTCGTTTCCGTGGTTCTAAGGGTTCGAGCTTTACTGGTGATATGGCAATTGATGACTTCTCTGTTTTAGAAGCACCTACATGTTTCCCTCCAACTGCAATTGCGGTTGCAGGTTTAGAAGCAGATAGTGCATTCCTAGTTTGGAGTCAAGGAAGTTCAAGTTCTGATTTCTTATTAGAATTTGACACAGCTGGATTTACTTATGGTTCTGGAGCTAATGTTGTTCTAACTAGTGATACTTTCTTAGCTGTATCTGGATTAATGGAAAGCACTACTTACGAGGTATATGCTCGTGAAGTATGTGGTGCTGGCGACTCAAGTGTTGTAGTGGGCCCAATAGCTTTCACTACTCCTCCTTCTTGTTTCGACCCCACTAATGTTGCTGTTTCAGCAATTACTAGCGATGGCGCAACATTTACTTGGACAGCTGGAAACTCAGGTTCAACTTTCGTTATTGAAGGTGACACTGCTGGCTTTACTTTAGGTAATGGTTTAGCATTTGCTACTACTGATACCTTCTTTGTATTAGCGGGCTTACCAGCAGATACAGATTTTGAAGGTTATATCCGTGAGGTTTGTACTCCGGGTGATTCAAGCGAATGGGTTGGTCCTGTTTCATTTACCACGCTTATTAATCCATTAGATAATAACAACCCTACTTGTGGGTTGAACTTACCTATTCCTGATAATGGTTTTTCTTCAAACAATTGTTTGGTAGTTCCTGTAACTGTTTCAGGTGCTGTAGGTACTTCTTTAGGTACAGATGTTATCTTAACGGATGTAAACTTCATAATAGAGCATACTTTTAACGGAGATGTTGAGGTTTCACTTACTTCACCTAATGGAGTGACTATAGATTTAACATCTGATAATGGAGTAAGTAGTGATGACTTTGGTGATAGCACCAACTGCCCTACTACGGTATTCAATCTAAACATGGATGCTGCAGCGTCTGTTACAACTATTACCACAACTAACGGCTCTCCAGCCTTAGGTTCATTTATTCCTGAAGGTGATTTTGCCGCATTTGATGATGGTAGCGACCCTAATGGGGTTTGGTTATTAACTATATGTGATGATGCTGGCGGAGACGTTGGTACTTTAGAGTATATCGAGCTAGTTCTTGCAACTCCTCCTGCCTGTGTTGAGCCAGTTAATTTAGAAGTGTTAGACCTTACTGCTACTTCGGCTACGTTATCGTGGTCAGGTGATGGCGGCCCTTACTTAGTGTCTTACGATACTACGGGTACATCATTTGCTGCTGGTACTTTAGTTAGTACTACAGATACTTTCCTTGCAATTTCAGGGTTAGTTGGTGGCGGAACTTACGACTTTGGTGTTCGCCAAGTGTGTGGCCCTGGTGATAGTAGTACTATTGCTGGTCCTCTTACATTCTCTACTGCCCTTGATAACAATAGTCCTAACTGTGGATTAGATATAGTTATTACAGATGAGGGATGTTTAACTGGTGATAGCATCATCGTTCCGATAGTTGTAAGTGGTGCCCCTGGTACTCAACTAGGTGTTGATGTGCTGTTAGACGCAGCTCAACTTATTGTTGATATCGATTTTGTGGGAGATGTTAAAGTCTCTCTAGTATCACCGAATGGAGTTGCCGTTTTACTTTCTGAAGGAAATGGTGGCAATGGTGACGATTATGGAAATCCAGCTAACTGCCCTACGGCAACTACTGTGTTCACAATGAATGCTGGTACTGCTATTACAGCGGGTACAGCTCCATATATTGGTAACTTCTTACCGGAAGGTGATTTTGCTGCATTTAATGATGGTAGCGACCCTAATGGAACTTGGAATCTAATCATATGCGACCTTGAAGCAGGTGTAGAAGGTACATTGGAGTACGTTGAGCTTACACTAGTAGCTCCTCCAGCATGTGCACGTGTAACTAATGTTACCGTGATCAATATTACTGATACTTCAGCAACTGCTTTCTGGACATCTAACGGTGCTGGAAGTAATTGGTTAATTGAAGGTGGCCCAGTAGGATTTACTCCAGGTACTGGTCAGTTCTTCACTTCAACAGATACTTTTTACAACGCAACTGCATTACCTCCAGCATCAGACATAGATTTTTATGTGTACGAAATATGTTTAGCTGGTGATACTAGTCCTCCAAGTATCGTGGTTAGCTTCTCTACTTTATGTGGTACTGAAGTTGCTCCTTACTTTGAAGATTTCACTACAGTTGGAACAGCTAACTCTAATGCAATTACAGATTGGAATAACTGTTGGACAAGTGTTAATACTGGAGCAGCTAATGCCACTTGGCAAACTAACTCTCCTGCCACTGGACTTAATCAAAACTCTACAGGTACAGGACCATTTTATGACCATACTACATTTGGTGTAAATGGTGGCCAATACATGTTCCTTGAAACATCTGGCGCTGCCGCAACTATAGGTACTACCGATACATTAATAAGCCCTCCGATAGATGTAACTGCATTAACTGAGCCTTATGTTCAGTTTTGGTATTATATGTTCGGAAACTTGATGGGTGATCTAAGCTTGGATGTTAGGAACACCGCTACTGGTATTTGGGATAATGATGTAATAGTTTTAAGTGGTCAAGCACAAACTGCTCAAGATCAGCCATGGTTGAAAGCAGAAACAACTTTACTAGCCTATGCAGGTCAAACAATTCAAGTACGTTTCCGCGGAACATCTGGTGGAGTTCAGTTCTCGGATATTATGATCGACGACTTCTTAGTTAGAGAAGCACCAACTTGTTTCGATCCTAGTGGTTTAGCTGTTGGTGGATTGAATGGTGATACTGCTGTAGTTACGTGGTCTGCAGGTGGTACAGTTGCCTCTCCTTCATTCTTGGTAAGCTACGATGTGCTTCCAGGTGCTCCCGGTTCTGGTACAGTATTAAGTACAACTGATACTA
>CAYGTK010000034.1:0-24504 GCA_964352775.1 uncultured Chitinophagaceae bacterium | reverse complement strand
ACAGAATAAACGCTATTTCAACTATCTAAAGGCTTTGGAAAAGCATACTGGGCATCCAGTTTCGCTGAATACCAGCTTTAATCGCAATAATGAACCTGTGGTTAATTCCCCTCGCGATGCCGTTTCTGCCTTCTTTGGCTCGGGCATGGATGTGTTGATCTTAGATAATTTCGTGGTAAAGAAACGCCGTTAAGGCTGGTAGCTGTTAAGCACAGCTATCAGTCTATCTACTTCCCATTGTTCCATTTCAGGAAAGAGTGGTAAGCTCACGCAATGATCTGATAAGTATTCTGAATTAGGCATATCACCCACCTTATATCCCAAATGAGCATAAGCCTTCTGTAAATGACAGGCTATAGGATAATGCGTTCCCCAACCTATTTTTTGCTCATTCAAATAATTAGTAAAATGCTCACGATCTTCCACGGTAACTACAAAGAGATGGTACACCGAATGCGTGCCCTCTGGCTGAGCTTGCTTAGTGATCACTGGATTGTTTATCTGCTCATGGTACTGCTTGGCGATGGCTCTTCTAGCATCATTCCAACCATCCAAATAGGGAAGTTTTACTGATAGATAAGCGGCTTGCATACCGTGCATCCGTTGATTGTAGCCCACAAAATCGTGCTCATATTTGTTTGGTCTCCCGTAGTCTTTTAGCTTCTGTAGTTTGTTATAGATGTTTTTATCATCTGTAGTCAACCCACCTCCTTCACCATACGCGCCGAGGTTTTTACTTGGGTAGAAACTATAGCCTGCAGTGTTCCCAAAGGTGCCTACTTGTTGGTCTTTATAGGCTGCGCCGTGCGCTTGTGCGGCATCTTCTATTATCAATAGTTGATGCTTATCGGCAAGCGCATGCATAGCATCCATATTCACGGGCTGACCGAACAAGTGGACTGGCATTATCGCCTTAGTGCGGTCGGTTATCTTTCGTTCTACATCTTCTACATCTAGCTCCCATGTATCCGCTGTGCAATCGGCAAACACAGGTGTTCCGCCTGCGTGAGAAACGCCCATTGCTGTGGCTATGTAAGTGTTGGCTGGCACTATCACTTCATCTCCTGCGCTAATTCCGTGCGCTTCGGTTGCTAGGTGAATGGCTGCCGTTCCGCTATTTACGGCTACTGCATATTTCGTTCCGCAATATTCGGCAAACTCTTCCTCGAAGGCCTCTACAAATGGTCCGCCGATAAAGGCGTTCTTTTCAAAAACCTTATGTGCAGCTGCGTCTAGCTCTGGTTTTAGTTTGGCATATTGTCGGGAAAGGTCAAAAAACGGTACGGGTTTCATAGCCAGAGATTTGCCCCAAAAATAAGGGATCCTCTTACCCTATGCTGGCTATCAGCGGTCTTTCTTGGCATTGCCCCTTCAAATGTGCTATTTTGCTGTTAGTGAAGCTCAAAAAATTAGTTCGGTTTGAAGAGTGGTGGAACTCCAAGGTGGCCATGCTGCTAGGCTTTGCTTTTTGGTGGTTCGCTTTTAGCGATATTACCCTTGCCGATAGTTGGCCTACACTACTACTCATCTCTTGGTGGTTACTTTCCGCAGCAAGTTTCGGCTACTTCATTAACGACAGTTTTGATATTGAGAAGGATGCGCTTGCCAGCAAACCCAATTTCTCATCTAAACTATCAAAACCCATCCGCTGGTTGGTGGCTTTGGGTTTGGCAGCCTCAAGCTTAGCTCCTTGGTTAATAGACGGTCGGTTTATGCCGGTGTTGTATTTGGCAATAGCCCAGTTAGTGTTGTTCTTGCTTTACTCCGTTCCGCCAATACGGTTAAAAGATAGATTAGCGGGAGCAGTAGTTACCGATTCGCTATATGCTCAAGTTATTCCCGTGGCGGTCATTTTTATGGCGGTTAAGGTGGGGCTGGGGTTAAGTTTCCCTATATGGGCTTTAGTTCCGTTGTTTATTTGGGCTTTAGTTTCGGGCAGTAGATACATTGTGGAACACCTTATCCGCGATTATCATCACGATCAAAAGGCGGGGACATATTCTTTGGTACATCGCATTACGGTGAAGCGGGCTAATGAGCTGATCAGCTACGCCTTATTTCCTGCGGAATTGATCGCGTTTTCCATTTTGATGTTTGTGGCTAGTATGTACATTCCCCACTATGGTTGGTGGTTTGGGGTGTATTTTATCATTGTTTTTTTTGGCAGTAGCATTGGGGAAAATATCAAACGATACAATTGGGAACACAGTAACGAGAGCGATTATAAATTGCTCAACTACTTCTACGAGATCGGTTTTCCCCTGATCAATATCGGCTACTTGATCGCTTTCGATCTTTGGTATCTGCTTATTCTGGTCTTGTTCATCATCGCCTTTCGTCCTGCACAAAATGTATCGCAATGGCTGGTGCATAAGGGTAAAGTAGTTGGGGTAGAAGGTGGTATAGTAGCGGGTAACGCAGCACGCTATACTACGGTTAATGGTCGCATTCTCCTCTTCGAAATATTCCGCCGCTTGTGGTACGATGTGTTGGTGAAGATCTACTACCATTTCTTGTTGCAGATATACATTTATACTCGCCTATACGCTAGTAGGGCTGTGAATTATTCCATTTACTATTTCCGTATCTATGTGCTTAGATATGACGACGAACGCGCCCGTGGAAACAAGTCTTAGCAGCAGCAATAAAATAGTTAATGGCCTATGGATCGGCAGCCGACTAACCTTGGTGGAGCTGTTGACTATCCATTCGTTCCTGTATCATGGGCACGATTTTTACCTGTGGGTATACGATGAAATTTTGACCCCGCTACCCGAAGGGGTAACAGTTATGGACGCCACCACCATTATCCCTGCCGAGGATGTGTTTAGCTATAAGCATCGCAACCAGTTTGGGCATGGAAAGGGAAGCGTGTCGGGCTTTTCAGATATTTTTCGGTACAAGTTGCTGTACGACCGTGGGGGTTGGTGGGTAGATATGGATGTGGTATGTTTGGAGCCTCTTGATTTTGAGGACAACTACGTGTTTCGCAAGCACCATGAATTACCTATGGTGGGCAACATTATGAAATGCCCCAAGGAGTCGGAATTGATGAAGCGCTGCTACGACCAAGCCAGCAAAGAGGTGACTGCCGATAATACCGATTGGCATAAGCCGATAAACATATTGATAGACAACATTTTCGACCTAATGCTGGATGATAATATCCGTGCTGATTTCTCGAATACCGATGATTGGGAAGAAATAAAACAACTGCTGCGCACCAACGACCCCTTGCCTGAATACTTTAAGGCCGTGCACCTGTGCAACGAAACGTGGCGACAAAAGGGCTTAGAAAAAAACGACTTTAAAATAGACAGCACCTACGGCCACCTGCTCCATAAATACGGATTGATAGACGACAATTTCACCCAATTCCACCGATTAAAAAATCGGATTAGGCACGATTGGTTTAAGTTTTATTGAGGATGGATGATGAAGAATTCATAAAGCAAAGGATTTTTTGGCAAAAACGTCTAAGCCAAGCTATTGTATTAAGGATTGCCCAAGAGGGGAGGTCAAAGAAATCTATAACGGAAAGTGAAAAGTCCTTTTTTATAGAAGAAGTAAGGAGACAGCTTAGTGAACAAAGTTTTCATGGATTTAGGGCTCCAATAATTTTCAAAATTAATTTTCGGGTACGCAACGATAACCATCCCTATTTAAGAACACTTGTTAAATGTTATCTCGATTTACTGAATGGAACTTTATTTAAGGATGATAGCCAAATATCCATTCTAGTTGCCCGTCTAGAATATGCTCCAAAGGAGGAGTCAGAAATCAGTTGTTATGCATATAGACTAAGCAGTTACTTAACTGATTTGAAAACATATATTCATGAAGTAGAAGAATTGGAACCTGCTTCAGGGAGGGATAGTGATTATGAGTTTGCTTTGCAACAGCTTGATGATGCACCTCCTGAATTACAGGATTTTTTCCTGAAGGAAGCGCAAAGAAAATTACTTAGTGAGAACCACGTTTCCGCTAAAAAGCTATATGCTCTGCTAGCTAATATGGACAATAGAGATTCCTCGCTGTTTGAAGCAATACAAGATGGTGTATACAAATGGACAGCTAGTTTTACGAATTTAGATTACATTGAACAAAAACCTAATGGTTCTTTCAATTTTAAAGAAACCTTACAAAACAAGTTAGCGGAACTAAAAAACCGATACCCCTTTATGTCTCCTCTAAAAATAAACTTTGGAATCAATATATTATTTAGAGAACCTCTTAATAATCAACCTGATTTAGACAACATTGCAAGAATCGTTAATCCTAAAATCGAAGAGGTGTTTAATATGGATCTAAAGGAAGCAAAAATTCTAAGCTATCAGATAATTAAGGTGCATAACAAACCAGAAAATCAACCCTACGGTCATATAGCTGTAGGTTTCTCTAATGAGTTTACCTACTATAGGGATGTCATCTACGAAGTCCAAAGGGCGCTGGAGGATTACTTTTATAATACATAATCACCCCACCAACCCCATCAAATCCTCCAAGGTGTTGGCTTCTTTAATGGGTTTGTCGTGGCGCCAGCGGGGGAAGCGCAGGGCAATGCCCGATTTGTGGCGTTTACTTTTGGCGATGCCTTCGAAGGCTATCTCGGATACCCTACCGCACCAATACCTTAGCAGTATATAGCTTATTAGCCGCAGTTACATTGATGATGTAAAACCCAGCTTCCCAGCTTGATGTGTTCAAGTCAATAGTAGCTTCGGAAGAGGTGGTGAACGATGTAATTTCTTGTCCAACAATGTTCAACACATTCACTTGCTTTTCGCCAGATACTGGAGGTAATTGTACAAACACCTTGTCTTGAGCAGGGTTTGGCCAAACAACTAATTCATCAGCCTTTTCTACTCTTATGCTTGAGCTTATTCCTGTGCGCTCTGGTTCATCACAAACGTCTTTTGCAGGAGATGAAGCTAAGTCGTAACCCACCATGAACTCTTGCATTATTCGTGTTCCAAAATCAACTTCAAAGTTTTTAATGATCGCCGTGCTGTTTCCTATTTGGCGCAAACGCAATAATCCCGTGCCTTGGCTCATTGGCCAATCAGTCATACCATCATCACTTCTGTCAATTATCTCTAAGCGGTAACAACCGGGATCTAAGTTGAAGGTGTCTCTTGTTAAGGTATTTACATCTACACCAACAAAGTGTTTCAAGGTATCCCCACTTTCATTGAATAAGAAGTACTCATTCTCGTTAGCGCGAGTATTGGTTCTAAACCACAATTCAAAAGCTTCAGGGTACATTGGTGGTGCTTCAAAGCTTACTTGCTTGCGGTTATTAAAGCTGTATTCATCTGTTACATCATTGGCATAACTTACTTCAGCGTAAAACTGGTTGGCTACATCGTCCATATCCGTCCAAGTAAAGGTTGGTAGTGTTACATCCGCAGTTTCACCAAAGGCTAGGTTACCCGTCCATTGGTAGTGGCAAGGTACTGCACCAACAGCACCGTACTTAATGTCTACTTGAACTAGTGGATTGCCACCAGTATTCTTAATACGAACTATAGGGTTACCACAAATTGGGTTGAAACGCCCGTGGTCTTCGTGAGAAGAAGGGGCAATGATCTCCTCTAGCTCTGCATCATTCTTAAAATTGTAGTCACCATAATATACTGACTGGATAGACATTATGTGCGAAGGCTGCTGTGTTCCGCTCCAGTTGTAATCTTCTAAGTCAATATCAATATTGGCTACTGCTGATGAATTAACTAGTGTGCCTAATTCATGCTCAAAAACTGGTACAGCTTCTCCAGGACACCAATTGGCGCGATCTAATACCCATGTTCCACCTTGAGGGTATAAGGCGTTCATACCACAATCATCCTTCCACATATTACCCGAGGCAACTAGCGCATTATTCACTTTCAAGTAATACTCCTTATCACAGAATTCAGCACAGTTAGCATTATTGTCAAAACCATGACCCGATGGGGTGAAGCGAACCTTGGTGTGCTTAGTACCTGCTGGCGCTAATACGTTCATTGATAATGGGTTCACTTGATTGAAATCGTTGTTATTACTATACCCTTTACTTCCGTAAAAGATATTATCTATACCCAGAACGTCACGATATGGTGTTCCCTCAATAAAGTAGAAATCGAAAGTAACATCAAAACCACTTGACCAGCCACTATAACGAGAACGTATCTCTACTGAATCTTCAAGTAAAGCTGCAAAGTCAGTCACATCATAACGATAGCGGTGCTCCCAACTATTATCAAACCCCTTTGACCCTTGTGCCATATAACCACCATATGGGGTTATCATTCTGCCCAGCTCGTAATTCTCATACAATTGGAAGACATTCCAAGTAGTGTCATAAATAGGCCCAGCGAATGTATCAATACTAGCTATAGTAGAATCATAAACACCTAGTGGGTCGCGCAGTAAGAAGTTCACCGTGTAATCCCAATCGCTACATCCACCTGATGCGCAACCGATAGTGGCTTGCATTATCACTTTGTGCCATGTTTTTCCTGTAGTGGGAAAGAAGCCCGTTTCATCGTAGTTACCGTTCCAGGTCATATCCACATGGTCGTGAACCTTTACTACTAGGGTGTCTCCCGTTGCGCCAAACATGATGTTAACAGAGAAAAATAAGACGGATAGGGAAAGAAGGAACTTGTTCATAGCGATGAATTAGTGTTATATACTCCAAAAATAAGGCATAAACATCACTAATGCTTGGTCTGGGTAGCTTAGCGGGCTTGTCTTTCTTTGCTTATTTTTGAAGCAAACAAGAACGACATGCTCCCTAGAAACCTATACGAAGAAGAACATTTGCTATTTGGGCAAAGCGTTGCCGACTTCTGTAAGAAGGAAATAGCACCATATCACGAAGACTGGGAAAAGAACCAAATGGTCTCTCGCGAGAGCTGGAGAAAGCTTGGTGAGGCGGGCTTCTTGTGTATGCAGGTGGATGAAAAATATGGCGGAATGGGCATTAAAGACTTCCGCTACAATGCTATGTTCACAGAACAATTGGGCTTAAGTGGTTTTGCTGGGCCAGCGGTGGGTTACCCTTTACATAGTGATATTGTTTGTCCCTATGTAGAACATTATGCATCAGAAGCATTAAAGGAAAAATGGTTGCCAAAAATGGTGTCTGGTGAAGCAATTTCAGCAGTAGCAATGACAGAACCTGGAGCGGGAAGCGACCTTCAAGGTATGAAAACTACTGCCGTTGATAAAGGTGACCACTACTTGGTTAATGGCTCTAAAACTTTTATTACTAATGGCTACTTAGCAGATGTTGTAGTAACTGCTGTAAAAACAGACCCAAAATTAGGAGCTAAAGGAATAAGCTTGATGCTTTTAGAGGCAGATGCAGAGGGGTTCACTAAAGGGAAGCCTTTTCACAAGGTGGGTTTACACGCACAAGATACTTGCGAGTTGTTTTTTGACAACATGAAAGTGCCCAAGGAAAATTTGATAGGCGAGCCTGGGCAAGGATTTGGCTATTTAATGACCGAATTGGCTCAAGAAAGGTTAATAGTTGCCCTAGGTGCGATCGCATCGGCCGAAATTTGTTTAACGGTAACCAAACAATATGTTAAAGACCGTATGGCCTTTGGTCAGCCAGTAGCTAAATTCCAGAATACTCGATATAAGATCGCTGAAATGGAAACAGAGATAGCTATGGCACGCGTATTTGCAGATCGCTGTACGGAACTACATAATGAAGGCAAACTAGATGGTGCACAAGCATCAATGGCTAAGTATTCACTAACTGACCTGCAGTGCAAGGTGGCTGATGAATGTGTGCAGTTGCACGGTGGCTATGGTTACATTTGGGAGTACCACGTAGCCCGCGCCTATGCTGATGCACGAGTACAACGGATTTATGCTGGAACGAATGAGATAATGAAAGAATTGATCTCTAGAAAAGCGCTTGCATGATCTCCCCCCGTTGGGTAAAAATTCTGGCTCTTCTGATCGGAGCTTTTCTACTAAGCAGTATTGCTTTTTTTAACGGTTACCCATTGTTAACCTCTGATACCGGGGTTTACATCAGCAGTGGTTTCAGATGGTCGTTACCTAAGGATAGGCCTATATTCTATGGCATATTCCTGCGGCAGATCTCTTTGGCGCATAGTCTTTGGTTTGTGGTGATAGCCCAAGGGGTATTAGTTTCCTACTTACTCCGAAGAGTTGTAGAGGTGCTCACAAAAAAGCCCCAAGGTTTTCTATCTACATTATTCCTTACTGGAATAGCTGCTTTTTGTACTGGTGCGGCTTGGTATTCGGGACAGTTGATGGCAGATATATTCACTGCCTTTTTATTCTTGTGCACCTTCTTATATCTGTTCCAGAAAGATGGCTCTAAGGTCAGAACTGTGTTCATTTTTGGCTTACTAGGCTTCAGCATTCTCACACACAACTCCAACATAGTTACAATGGCAGGTGCTGTTATTGCTCTTCTATTGTATGGCTGGCTAAAAGATCGGGAAGTCTTTAAAAAGGGCCTTCACTTAGGTGGCCTAATTGTGTTCTGTACGTTATTGACCTGCACCCTTAACTTAACTAAGGGCTGGGGGTTTACTTTAAGCCCATCGTCACATGTGTTCTTAATGGGGCGCTTGGTGGAAAGCGGAGTGATGGACGAATTCTTAAAACACGAGTGTCAACATACCGACTACAAACTTTGCGCTTACAAAGACCAATTGCCAAACCGAGCATGGGATTTTGTATGGAACGCTGATGGTCCGCTTTATAAAACTGGCGGTTGGGATGATAATAAAGAAGAGTTCGGGTCGATATTTAAGCAGATCTTAACTTCTCCGCGATATTTAAGTTTAGCAATAAGCACAAATGCGGAGGGAACGCTTCGGCAAATGACAGAGGTAAATGTTGGGGATGGCTTGTTCCCTTACAATAACCAGAGCAACGTTTTCTACAATATTCAAGCTTACTACCCACATTCCTTAAAAGCCTTTTTTTCTTCTAGACAACAGCAAAAATCATTGAATATTAAGGATTGGAACACTTGGCTTATCCTAGTATTCATGCTAAGTAGCTTAGCCGTTCTGTATACTATGAGTAGAAATGAAAAGGTGCCTACTGTTTGGGTCTCTGCCTATTTGCTTCTCTTTTTATTCTTGTTGGGGAATGCTGCAGTTTCTGCCTCATTCGCTAATGTGCTAGGGCGGTTACAGTCACGTGTTTTTTGGATACTACCCTTCTTGAATTTAGTCTGGTTATTCTATTACTGCTGGCCGATAGACAAACAAATAGGCGCTAGTGAAAATACCCCATCTCCAAACGCTCCTGAATAGCAAATAGCGTTTTCTCCCAAGTATGCTGTGTAAAGTATGCAGACTTCTGCGTACCCACAGATAAGCTACAGAATAGTCGATCGATGTGCATCCTTCGCAGTAGCTCCAGACTTTTAAGCATTGGGGCTCTATCACCATAAGTAATATCTGCTTGCCAATTACCTCTGTTACAATACAAACTCTCGCCTACGAAAAGCAACTGCTGCCCTTCCATCTCCCATAAAGCTGCTAAAGCACCTGGTGCATATCCTGGTATTGGTATAGCGGTTAACCCGCTAGCCAAAACCTCTTGGGCTTGAATAATATGGTCTACACCTAGCTGCTGCGTTACCACATCCTTTTCCCACATGTGGCAATAGGTAGTCGCCTTAAAATGGTCTTTTACTTTGGCTAACCCGTCAGATAATTCATTTCTGCTGGTTAAAAGTAAGTGGCGTACCCCTCCTAGTTGTTCTAGCTCGTTTATCCATTCGCCTACCTTGTTGTGTCCATGAAGTAGCCAATTGCCTTCTGAATGTTGCACCAAATAGCAACAGCTTTCTACAAATCGGCTTTCTTTATGTTCTGCAGGGCTTTGCCAAACACCAGGGTATACTTCGGTCATGGGGTAAATATAGACAAGGTTATTTTATAGGTTTGGTTCACGCATAATGCCTTTGTATTTTCACGCCGACCAAACAATAAACTATGCCTCGCAGACGAGATTGGATATACCTTGTTAATCCTTTTGACCAGCTTACTAGAAAGAACCGAAAGCTACTATTAGAGATAGCCGAGCACCATATGAATGCGCTTGAGGCTGGAGACGATATGGTTTTGAATGCACTATTAGAAAGGACAAAGTTACCCTTCAATCATTTTAAGGCAGAGTATGGTCGTTGGCATGCCACCCGAAGTATTGCAAAGGGCAGCACCAAACGAACCGACCAATTAGTGGTAGAATTACGTGGAAGTAAAATTCAAGAATGGAACGCCCCAATACTTAAAGACTTTGGTTATGAGTCGCCTGATTACAAAGCTCTTTTCCCAAAAGGAAGAAGACCATTTCAGCAGGGTTCTGTAGAGAATCGGATTAAGGCCGTTGGTGAATTAGCCATTACCTTAGAAAAATACCCCCAGTACAAAACCATTCAACTTGATGCACTCGATTTTTTTGAACGTTTCAATAAAGTACGTAGCCTTCAATATCAGAAAGATGACCAAATAGATGGGATCTCTCAGGAAGTAGATACTACTCGAAAACCATTGGTAGATCTTCTCTATAGAAACTTGGGGGTGCTGATCGATCATTATAATGGCAGTGGAAAAGAAGTTGGCAGGTACTTTCCCGTAACGATCATTTAACGCGCACCCCACCTACATATAGGGCAACTTCCTGATACTTTGACGCTTGTGCATTAACTTTAGGGCAAACAAATGCCTTATGCGTTCTTTATCCACCCTTCTACTTCTTTTAAGCGTGTTTTCAATTTATGCTCAGCAACTTTTGCGTGGGCCGTATTTACAAAGCCCTACCGATAATAGCATTGTAATAAAATGGCGCACCGATCAAGCTACCGCTACCAAGGTTTGGTATGGTACCGACCCTAATGATCTGCAAGAAGAAATTGTGATAAATAACTCTGTGACTGACCATGAGGTGCTTATTTCAAGTTTGGCACCAGAGGCTAAGTATTACTACGCTGTTGGTTACGATAACACGAAAATAGTTGGGGGTGATGGATGGCATCATTTCCGTACACACCCTATGCCAGGAACCGTTACGCCAACACGAATTTGGGTAATTGGCGACATGGGAAAGGCCAACCAGGGCCAGCATGATGTGTGGGAATCGTACATGGAATACACTAAAGGTAGTCCCACAGACGTGTGGCTTTGGATGGGAGACAACGCTTACGACGACGGAACAGATGCAGAATATCAAGCCAAGATATTTGATGACTACTATGGTTACGACAGCATCTTCCGATTCTTACCTTTTTACCCTGTTCCTGGTAATCACGATTACAATAGTGTAAATCGATTAGACGACCCCACAACTCACAATGGCCCTTATTTCGACATAATGACACTGCCCGAACAAGGTGAGGCTGGTGGAACACCATCGGGTAGTGAGTTGTATTATTCATTCGACTATGGAAACGTTCATTTTCTTGCCATTAACTCTGAGCTACAAGAATATACTGGTGCTCTTGATCTTGGTGGATTTGGTGGTTCACCTATGACACAGTGGCTAGAGCAAGACCTTCAGAATAACGACAAGGAGTGGGTGATAGCCTACTTTCACCAACCGCCATATTCTAAAGGATCTCACGATAGCGATGATTTTTTTGAAGTATTTATGGAGGCTATGCGCGAAAACATCATACCTATACTAGAGCAATACAATGTAGACTTGGTGTTGAATGGGCATAGTCACGTTTATGAACGTTCGTACCTGATCAATGGACACTATGGTGATTCTGATGACTGGGACCCTAACCAGCATCTAGTAAATGGTAATAGCGGGAACTTTGACTTAGGTGAGCACTACGTGAAATACTTACACCCCGATTCTGCCAAAGGCACTATTTACTCGGTTTGTGGCAACGCTGGCAGCAGCAGAGACCAAGCTGACCTAGATTATCCAGCCATGTACTTTGGCGACGCTGGACAAGGTGTATACGGATCACTAGTAATAGACGTGGATGGTAACCGCCTTGATGCCAAATACCTTCGCTCTAATGGCAACATCCTAGACGAGTTCACCATCATCAAACCTGATGGTTCTACTCCTGTATCGATAGAAGAAATAACCCCTCGTGAAAGTGGAGATGCATTAGCTGCCTACCCTAATCCTTTTGACGAAATGATATACGTGGAGTTTGCAGCGCCAAAAAGAGATTTTGCTACAGTTGGGTTATACAATGCTGAAGGCAAGCTAATCCAAAAGATATATGAGGGTATAGTTAAACCTAGTAATTATCGCTACGAGGTAGATGCCGTTAAAGCGAAATTAACCGCTGGGGTATATTACATTACAGCCACCCAAGGTGATTTTGTAATTACTACTAAGGTGGTTAAGCTTTAAAGCAACCCCTACTATTTCAGCAGGCTTACCTTTTTAGTAGTCACTTCATTGCCCGAGCGCACTTGAACGAAGTACGTTCCATTTTGAGAATTGTTCAGGTCTAATTGAATATTTTTACTGCCTAGTGCTTGAGAGTTATAAACCTGCTTTCCAACCATATCAAACACAGTTATGGATACTTGCTCATTAACTTGACCAACAGCTATATTCAACCGTCCCGTAGTTGGGTTTGGATAAACATTTACAACGTCGTTAAGCCCATCTACAGAGTTTACACTAACTAATGAAGAATCTCCAACTCTAAAAAAGTCAAAACCAGCTTCCACCAAGTGCCCATCACCTAGATCTGCTGTTTCAACTATAAGTCTCATACTATCAGTCAATAGCATTATAGTTCTCATACGGTATTTACTCGCTGACCAGTTGTTAGCCAAAGCAGCCGTTTTTTCCAATACTTCAACATTAATACCATTACTTAAACTTATGGTTAACGTGTCGTCAATTGGGCCGCCATTACCACCACCATTGTAGAACCAACTTTCAAAAGTTAAATACGGATCGTTAAATAGTGTAGCGTTAATAATTGGGGAAATCAAGATAACGGTACCATCATCCACATCATCATTTCCAGCTCCACCACCACCGTTTCCAGTAACATAACAACGGTCTTCAAAATCATCTGCTGCATCTGTACCAGGGTTGCTGATCTCTCCACCTGATGTGGTTTCTAAAGGAACACCTCTTGACCAAAAGCCTGTTGTTGCTTGGTTGCTTGTGGATATCCAACCAAAATCCATCAAGAAATCGTCGTAATACACACCCGGATCAATAGGAATAGTTAACCCACTTGAAATGCTATCTAAATTGAATGCTAGGTCATATAATTTTGTCATGTAACCCCACCTGCCCGCATATACTGTGTAAGAACCTGCACGAAATGCTGGTGAACTGAAATTACCATTAGCGTCGGTAGTTAATTCAAACGTGTAGGTGCTACTTGCAAACACAACTCCCGCATTAGCAACTGGCTGATTAGTAATCGCATCAATTACTTGACCACTATAACTAAACGCACCTGCACCGCCGCTTGCTGGACTGGTTAATATGCCGCTACGCACAGTGTTTAACACCCCTAACATTACATCTGCCTGCTCTTGTGTGAACATGATCAAACACTCGTCATCCAAATAATCCATGTAGTTCATTTGCATGTCGGGCTGATCCACAGGTGTTTCTGTACAGGTATTTACATTGTTTAAAAAACAACCGTAATTAGGTCCATCTGTAGGGGGGGTATCACAAATACCATCACCTGCATTTCCACAATTATTTGCAGTAGTTCCAGAGCAACTACCCTGAAAAGTATGCGCTAAGTTTAACCAGTGACCTACTTCATGAGTTGCCGTTCTACCTAGGTTAAAATCGTTATTCAATGGGTTATCAGGTGTGCGCCCATAATAACGGTAATCACACACTACACCATCAGTATTTGGGTTTCCACCTGGTGGAGTTGCATAACCCAAGGGGTTTCCACCCAGGTCTGCTACCCAAATATTAAGATACTCTTCTGGGTTCCAAATAGTTCCTGGCTTTTGATTGTCTGACCAATTACTTCCACCCATATCTACACGGTCTATTCCATTAGTAGAATTACCATTCGGGTCTAAAATAGCCATAACAAACTGCACATCCATGTCTCCTATAACTGGCTGGAAATAGCTTGGCACATCCGTTAGATCTGCATTTGTAGCTTGATAGTCTTCATTGAGCACTGCTATTTGAGACATGATCCAATCGTCGGAAATATTTGGCGCAGTACCTACAGCCTCACCGTTATGCATTACGTGAACCACTGTAGGAATAAATATAGTGGCGCGTTGTCCTCTTTTTTGAGTTGCAGCCTCACGAGCCCATTGTTTTGCGTTGTTACGAATATCCATCAAACGCTGATCAATGTTAGGGTCGCTCTTCCTCATTTCGGCAACAACCTCATCATAATGACAGGTGCGGTCTTGGGCAGAAACAATAAATGGAAAGGCTAGCGCAAGTAAAAATAGTAGACGTCTCATTATCTTATTTATCTGAAAGTAGTTATACAAACATACAAGTTTAGTGCAGCCCGAGTTCGCATGAGGTCATAAGCATGACCAAAAAATGACTGTTCTGAATACTAAAACGGTGCTGTTATGTAGTTATATAATGGTAGGTGGGGTTCCAAAAATAAGTATTTGGCATCAAAATTGCCTTCTATAAGCAAGAACTATAAAACCGAGACTATGAAAGACATGAATGACCCAATAGAGAAACAAGCGTTCTTAAAAAGGACCGTTTCAAAGAGTTTGCTTGCCAATAAATTGGGTAAGCTAGCGCAGGAAGCTAGAAGAAATTCACTTATTGTAGAGGCTGACCTACTCAAAAAAATGGTTAGCTTTTTAGAAAGCGATTCTGATAGTGACCAAGCTGACCTTATGCGACATTATCGTTTACGTAAGCTTCGTGTGATATAACACACTACTGGTTGCTTACATTTGTGTAATGCAACAACATCTGCTTGTAATTGGTGGTAGCGGAATGCTACGCGAGTGCTGTACACAGTTGGCACATAAAAGTTTGGTAACGGTTATTGGCCGTAACACAAACAAGCTAAACCTATTAGAAGCCGTTTCTACGAACATCAAAGGACTATCTGCTAATTACACTCACTTCTCTTCTTTCACAAACACACTCTCCCCTCTTTTTCAGAATAAAACCCCCATTACCACCGTTGTAGCTTGGATACATGGTGAGGTGGAGGCTATTCCCCTATCATTGGCAAAATGGCTTGCAGAAAAAGACCAGAACATCAGACTATTCTTAATTTTGGGCAGCGCTTCTGCTCAACCAGATAGCACAGAGAAAACCATCCGAGAAAATCTTAACGGTTTATTGGGAATTGAATACCGAGAAATAATTTTAGGCTATAAACGGGAGCAAGATCATTCCCGATGGCTTACCCATGCAGAGATAAGTTCAGGTGCGGTTGATGCCATTGAAAATGATAAGAAACACACCATTATAGGACAAACCCACCCTTGGGAATTAAGACCATAACATTACAATGAAACTAGTAGATAGATCAATAGAAGAATACTGCGAGCGATTCAGCACGCCTGAAAGTGAGGCACTTTCGTCACTAAATAGAGAAACACACTTAAAGGTGTTGATGCCGCAAATGCTTTCAGGCCATCTGCAAGGCAGCTTTTTAAGTATGTTAAGCTTTATGGCTCGGCCAAAGTATATTTTAGAGGTTGGCACCTATACTGGTTACTCCGCCATTAATTTAGCTTCTGGGCTAATGCCTGATGGACACCTGCACACCATTGACATAAATGAGGAGTTGCAACCAATTACCCAAAAGTATTTCTATCAAGAAGGGTTGACCGATAAAATCACTATGCACATTGGAAATGCTTTGGAAATAATACCTACACTAGATGTAGTGTTTGACTTAGTGTTTATTGATGCAGACAAGATCAACTATGCTAATTACTATGACCTTGTGTTTGATAAAGTAGCAACGGGAGGCTTGATAGTTGCTGATAACGTTTTGTGGAGCGGCAAGGTGCTGAATGAAAAAATGGATAAAGACACCCTTGCGCTACACAACTACAACATCAAAATAAACGAAGACTATCGTGTTACTAACTTCCTTCTGCCCTTGCGCGATGGCCTAATGATCGCTCGAAAAACTGTATAGACAGCTTGTTGCTGTGGATAATACAAGGCTGCCCACAGCCTATTATGGCTAATTTTGAATTTCATTCATTCATATGAGAATACTTTTTTCCGTTTTAGTGCTCATAGGCCTAACCAGCGCCTCTTTTGCCCAGCGTTCTGGTGATGTTAAAAAAACATCGATAGAGCAGTATATTGAAACCTACTCCGCCTTGGCAAAAAGTGAAATGCGCCGAACGGGTGTACCCGCCAGTATTACTTTAGCCCAAGGAATTCTAGAATCTAACTTTGGTAATAGCGCCCTTGCTAAAAAGGCCAATAACCATTTTGGTATAAAATGCCATAAGGGTTGGACTGGTAAGGGTTACTACATGGATGATGATGCTAAGGACGAATGCTTCAGAGTATACAAATCGCCCACAGAGTCGTTCCGCGACCATTCTGATTTCTTAAAGAATAGAGATCGTTACGCTTTTCTCTTTAAGCTAGACCAAAAGGATTACAAAGGCTGGGCAAAAGGGCTACAGAAAGCAGGCTATGCTACCAACCCGAAATATTCCGTGCTGCTGATAAGAATAATTGAAGACCGTAAACTGACCCAGTACGACAACGTTAAAAGCGAGTACAAAAAACTGGATAAAGAAAGTTTTCTAAAAACCCTAAACAACCGCATTTTCTTATACAATGGTGTAAAAACCGTGGTTTCTCAACCTGGGGATAATTCTATCACAATAGCTGATAGATACCAAATGAATACTCGACAGATACTTAAGTACAATGACTTTGAAGAGGGGTCGGAAAGAGAGCTAATAAAAGAAGGTTCAAAAATCTATTTACAACCTAAAAAGAAAAAAGGCTACAGCCGAATTCACGAAGTGAAGCCTAATGAGAACATGCGTTCTATTTCTCAGAAAGAGGGCATAAAGCTAACCTCGCTCTACAAGTTGAACCTTATGGAAGTAGGGGAGGAAGCCATTGTTGGTGAGCGACTTACACTTAGGAAGAAGAACCACAAAAAGCCAAATGTTAAATCGGAAGAGCAAATATTGCAAGAAAAGCGTGCGGCAATTCAAGATGAGCTACGCGCCGTTAAGCGAGAGGTAAAAAAAGAAGAGAAGCCTAAAGAACCAACATCCACTATACAACCAAAAGAACGTTTTGTAGATGGTAAGTGGATAGCGGTTGATCAAATTGATGAGATGAAAACGGAAAAGGAGGTTGCAAAAAAAGTAACACCAACCCCTAGCTCTACTCCTACTCCACCTGTGGTTAAAGAAAAGCCCGCTCCGCCAGCACTTAAGGATAAGATAATTAAAGAGCCTTCAACCGAACCGGGTAGTGTTGTTCCCCCTATGTATCATACAGTTCAACCAAAGGAGACGCTTTACAAGGTATCTCGAGAATACGGTGTAGCTGTTGATCAGATAAAGGCTTGGAACAACATGAAAGACAATAACCTTACGGTTGGCCAACAGCTACTAGTAGGATATTATAACGGTGCCGAGAAACCAACCCCTGCTCCACCAGCAACTAAAACTCCTAAAGTGGTTGAAACCGTGAAAGAGGTTGTAAAAGAACCCGCTGCTGCTGAAGAAAAAGAGAAGCCTATTGTTGAAGAAGAAGTGGTTGAAAAGAAAAAGGAAGAGGTAAAACCAGATCCATCAACAGGCCCGCCAGCCCCTGCACCAATAGTTAAAGAACCAACAATAAAAACCCCTGAAGTTGTAGAGGAGAAGAAAGAGGTTGGCGGTAAAACGCATACTGTAGCCAAAGGCGAAACGATGTTTGCCATAGCAAAAAAATATAGCATAAGTGTTAACGAGCTAAAGAGTTGGAATCAACTACCTAGCTATGCGATAAGTCCTGGTCAAGTATTATTTGTGGAAGAGCCAAAGTCTTCAACGGTAAAGCAAGCAGAGCCTAAATCAGCGGCTCCAAATTTTGAAGGGCTTCCGGCTAGCGAGGTTGAAAAAGATGTACCTACTAAGGTGCATACTGTTATGCCTGGTGAGGGGCTTTACAGCATATCAAAACTTTATGATGTAAGTATTAGGCGGCTGAAAGATTGGAATAAGCTGGAAAGTGACGATATTAGCGTTGGTCAGCAGCTTATAGTGGGATATGAATAATACAGAGAACTTAGTACAACTACACGATCTTCGATTTAAGGAGTTCATTTCAGAAGGTGAGATACAATTGCGTATCACCGAACTTGCCGATCAGATAACACAAGACTATCAAGGGAAAAAACCTTTGTTCATAGGTATCTTGAACGGGTGCTTTATGTTTGCAGCCGATCTTTTTCGTCAAATTAATACGCAGGCAGAGATTTCTTTCTTGCGTCTTTCCTCCTATTCTGGCATGAAATCTACAGGTGAGGTTCGCCAACTTATTGGTTTACCCGAGTCTGTACATGGTCGCCATATCATCATCATGGAAGATATTGTCGACACAGGCAAAACCCTATCCATATTCATCCCTCAATTGGAAAAAGAAGGGCCCGAAAGCATCAAAATAGCCTCGCTTTTGGTTAAACCTGAAGCCAATGAATATGGGGTAAAAACTGATTATGTTGGTTTTGAAATACCAAATAAGTTCGTAGTTGGGTATGGGCTAGACCATGATGGTTTGGGCCGTAACTTGCGCGACATTTACCAATTGGTGGAATAGTTCCTATTTTTGCAGGCTAATAGCACGTTTTATCTATGTTAAATATCATTCTTTTTGGCCCTCCGGGAAGCGGAAAAGGCACCCAAGCGGCCATGTTGAAAGAGAAATATAATCTACTTCACATTTCTACAGGAGATCTACTTCGTTCTGAGATCGGTAACAAAACGCCTCTTGGTATGGAGGCCAGTAAATTCATGGAAAAAGGAATGTTAGTTCCTGATGAAGTGGTTATCGGTATGATCAGCTCTACTTTGGATGACAATCCTGATGTTGGCGGGTTCATTTTCGATGGTTTCCCAAGAACTATTGCCCAAGCAGAGGCTTTAGACAAGTTGCTGGAATTTAAGAGCAGCCCTATATCTGGGTTTGTAGCTATCAGCGTTAGTGAAAAGGAATTGATCGGCCGCTTATTGAACAGGGGAAAAACTTCTGGACGAGCGGATGATAAGAACGAAGAGGTAATCAAAAATCGTATCGAAGTGTACAAGAAAGAGACTTCTCCAGTTGCTGGTCATTACCAAGAAAAAGACCTTTATGTAGAGGTTGAAGGAGAGGGTTCTATTGATGACATATTCGGTAGACTTACCTCTGAAATAGATCGCCTTAGCGCTTGATTTGGAACGCTCAAATTTTGTAGATCACGTACGTATTTGTTGCCGAAGCGGAAAAGGAGGGCCTGGTTCTACTCACTTTCGTCGAGAAAAGTTTATTCCAAAGGGTGGTCCTGATGGTGGTGACGGTGGCCGTGGTGGAAACATCATAGTTCGCGGCAACAAACAGATGTGGACCTTACTCCACCTAAAGTTCAAGAAACACCTTTATGCTGAAGATGGCGGTTCCGGTAGTGGCTCGATGAGTAGTGGCGCAGCAGGTAAAGACATTATTATAGACGTACCTTTAGGTACAGTAGCTAAGAATGCTGAAACAGGAGAGGTAGAATTCGAAGTATTAGAGCATGGTCAAGAAACAATACTAGTTCAAGGTGGTAGGGGTGGCTTAGGCAACACACACTTCAAATCATCTACCAATCAAACACCACGATACGCTCAGCCCGGCGAGCCAGGAAAAGAGGATTGGAAGGTGCTTGAGCTTAAAGTACTAGCCGATGTTGGCTTAGTAGGCTTCCCGAATGCTGGTAAATCTACCCTGTTATCGGTAGTTTCTGCTGCAAAGCCTGAAATAGCCAACTATCCGTTCACTACGCTTACGCCTAACCTAGGTATGGTTTCTTATCGAGATCATCAGTCGTTCATTATGGCTGATATTCCAGGAATAATTGAAGGTGCGCACAAGGGTAAGGGACTGGGCCTTCGCTTTCTACGGCATATTGAGCGTAACTCGCTTTTGCTATTTATTGTACCTGCTGACAGCCCCGACATAAAGGCAGAGTTTGATGTGCTAATGAACGAACTAGAGAAGTTTAACCCAGAGTTGCTTCAAAAGGACAAGCTGCTGGCTATCAGTAAGTCTGACCTATTAGATGATGAGCTAAAAGAACTCCTTACACCGGGGCTGCCTAAAATTCCTACCGTATTTATCTCTTCTGTAGCGCAACAAGGTCTTCAAGAATTGAAAGACAATATCTGGCGAACCCTGAACGAACCTATAGTTTAAGTGGGCCCGTCTCTCAAAGTACGCAACTATAGTATTATCGTATTACTAGCTTGCCTATGGGGCAGCTCTTTTATTCTGGTAGAACAAGGGCTAAAGGTATTCAGCCCACTCCAAGTAGGTGCATTTAGGGTGTTTTTCGCTTTTATTACTCTTTTCCCGTTTTGGTTTGTTTATCCCGCTAAAGGTTTTGACAGAAAAACTATTGGCTACTTACTTGTAGTTGCGTTACTGGGTAGTGGTATACCCCCTTTTCTATTCGCCTTGGCACAAACAGAGATAGCTAGCTCACTAGCTGGTATATTGAATTCCCTAACGCCCTTGTTCACGCTATTAATAGGGGCGTGGTTCTTTCAAACCCCTTCTACACCAAAGAAAATGATAGGGGTGGTTGTAGGGTTTGTTGGCGCATGTAGTTTGATACTAGTAAATGCTGATGGCGGGTTTCAAAGTAACTTTATGTACGCCCTACTAGTGGTGGTGGCTACCATATTCTATGGGATAGGTGCAAATACCCTCAAACGTTATTTAACTCATCTCAAACCTATCATGATAACCACAGTTGCGTTTACTATGATAGGGCCTGTTGCAATAGTTATCCTACTACTTTCAGGAACCATAGAAACCATTCAAACTAATGAAGGGGCGTATGAAGCAATGGCTTACCTTTTCTTTCTAGGTGCCGTAGGTACTGCTTTTGCTTTAGTAATATTCAATTACCTCATTCAAACCACTAGCGCATTATCTGCATCTATGGTCACTTATTTAATTCCATTAGTAGCAATGGGGTGGGGAATATTCGCCGATGAACCATTAGGGTGGGTTCATTTGGTTGGGCTACTTACTATTCTTATTGGTATCTTCTTAACCAATCGGGAAGAAGTAAAGAGTAGTTAGTTGGCCTCTACACCTTCTTTTAAACCCGTAACGGTATTGAAAGGACTATCAACTGCTGCTGAATTCGCCATCCAGTCGGGTACACTTCCACCTGGTTCACTTACCGTTTCATAAACAACACTAACCGTTCCATCACCATTATCAGTAATGGTCCAAGTGCTATTGGTCATGGGTACACGAACAAAACCGTCCTTTTCAGGAAGATAATTCGATTCTTCTCTTACCTGTATTATTTTTTGTGTTGCCGAACTAGCATCTATCGTATAATGAACTACAATATCTCTATCGCTTGCTGGCCAAGGAGCATTTGCTACATAGTAAGCAATAAACTCTGTGTTTGATACATTCTCAAGCACTTCGCTAGTTGAAACTTTATCCATCCATTCTTTATGGCGTTCAACATTGGTCAGCCAAGCAAAAACCTCATCAATACTAGCTGATATAGTTGTAGTTGTTTTGGAGCGTTTAAGATTACGCCCATCTATCTTTTTAGTAAATACCTTAATGCCACGTTTGTCTTTTTCTAGCTTCCAATCCCCTTGAGCAAATAATAAAAATGGTGTAGTAAGAAGTAAGAAAAGAAATATCTTTTTCATGTGTTTAGTCAATTGTGCGAACATTTTAGCCAAAGCTAAGTTACCGCTTATGTTCAATTAGTTATTAGCTAACTTTATGCCAAAACCACAAATAGTATGAAAAAGTTTATATATCCGCTCTTTTTTACACTGCTTTTTTCTTTCGTTACCGTAGGATGTAACTCTAACAAGTCTACCGAAGTGGTGGCTATGGAGAACGAGATAATGCGCATTCACGATGAGGTGATGGATAAGATGGGTGAAGTGAAGAAACTGCAAGGTAAAATGGAGCAAGTAATGATAAAAAGCTCTAAGAATGACATGGGAGGTGCCGTGGCCGAGGTGAAAAAAGCCCAAGAGGCAAGAAAAGACCTTGGGGAAGCACACGATGCCATGATGACTTGGATGCGCCAGTACAACCCTGATAAGCACGAGGAAAAAGAAAAGGCACTAGCTTATTTAGCCGAACAAGAAAAAAACATAATTGCTGTAGCTGATAAGATCAACAACAGCATAACCTCAGCAAATAAAATATTGAGCGCTAGCGAATAGCTATTGCAGATATTTCTACATTAACTCCTTTAGGCAGTCCTTTTACAGCTACTGTTTCTCTTGCTGGGGCATCTATTCCATCAAAATAAGTGGCATATACCTCATTCATTTCAGCGAACAGACTCATGTCGCTCAAAAAGATAGAGGTCTTAACAATGTTACTGTAGTCAAGGCTTGCAGCGTTTAGCACTTCCCCTAAATTAGCCATCACTTTTTTGGTTTCCGCTTTCACCTCGTCTGTTAAAAGCTCCCCCGAATTTGTGTCCATTCCTATTTGGCCAGAAATAAATACCATTCCATTAGCTTCTATAGCTTGGTTGTATGGACCAATAGGTGCTGGGGCATGCTCAGTTCGTATTACCTTCTTCATTGTAAGGGGGTTTATTATTTTTACCAAAAGTAGTTAAGCGGGAACAATATGAACATACTTATTTTAGGTGATAAAGTTCGCGCTGACGAACTCCTGCAAAAGATACCTTCGGGCATCAAAACGAAATACAGCACCAACCCTAGCGAAGCTTCGCTACCAAGCTATTCGGTGATCTTCGATCTGAATTTTGACGACGACCCTAGCGACCTTCAATACTATGCTTATAGCGATAAGTTGGTGTTTGTTGGAGCGGTAAAGCAACAATTGGCTGAGGCTAGGGAAAATTTTCACGATACCGTTCGCTGCTCATTGGTTGGCATGAATACCTTATCAACTTTTATAAATAGACCGCTAATGGAGTTCTCCGTTGACGAGGAGAAGGCTCTTGATAGGCTAAAAGAGGTTTGTGAAAAACTTGAATGGGAATATCGTTTAGTGGCTGACCGCGTTGGTTTAGTTACTCCGCGAATAGCGCTAATGATAATTAATGAGGCTTGTTATACTTTACAAGAAGGAACGGCAACAGTAGAAGATATTGATACCGCTATGAAACTGGGTACGAACTACCCTTATGGCCCGTTTGAGTGGGGAGATAAGATCGGCGTTAGGGAGGTGTATGATGCTTTGGATAAGCTTTATGAAGACACAAAAGACGAGCGCTACAAAATATGTCCACTACTTAAAACCTATGCCCTGCAACATCGCACCTTCTACGAGCAGAATAACTAAGCATGAGCAGTTCTGACATATTGGTTCTTCTTCCAGAGGCTGGTAATAGGGTCAGATACATCATGGAGTTTATGCTGCGAGAGCAGCTAGGGCTTCACTTCAACTGGACTTTAGACCAAGAAAAATACAACAACCATAGCGGTGCAAAATTCAACTATAGCGTCACTGGCACAATGGTTTCGAGCCTTTCATTTGCAAGTAGCTCGCTCCTTTTTGAAAAAGGGGTACACGAACAACAACCAAAACCTTTCCGATGGAATGACACCTTGGCACTTTTCCCGACCGAGAATGGAGCCTTGCCCTTTGATGTTTTCGCCGCGGCCTTCTTCCTCATAACCAGATACGAAGAGTATCTACCTTTTAGAAAAGACGAGCACGGGCGATTTCCTGCTACAGAAAGTATTCTCTATCAACAAGGCTACCTTCAAGTTCCTGTGGTTAACACCTACATTAAGCACTTGAAGAAGATCTTGATTAATACTTTTCCAGGCTTGGAGTTTGTGCCAAAGAAATTTAAGTACATACCCACTTACGATGTAGATAGCGCTTATGCTTATTTGAGCAAAGGTTTGATCAGAAACGTGGGTGGTGCTGGAAGGTCGGTAATTGACCTCAACTTTCAGAAATTAGCAGAACGCGTAAAAGTGCTTCTTCACCTACAAAAAGACCCTTACGACAACTTTGAGTGGTTAGAAGAATTACATGAAGAGCAAGGGTTACGAGCTATCTATTTCTTTTTGGTAGGAGACTATGATGAATACGATAAGAACGTTTCCGTAAGTCTTTCAGAGTATCAAACACTAATACGATCTCTAGCAGATAGGGCAAAGGTGGGCATTCATCCTTCCTATGCTTCTAACAAAGAACCCAAAAAGCTAGACCTCGAAATTGATCGGTTATCGGCGGTAATAAACCGAGAGGTGGAGAAAAGCCGCCAGCACTTTTTAAAACTTCAATTTCCAGGCACATATTCCGCGCTGCTAGAACACGATATATTTTGTGACCACACTATGGGTT
>CAYGTK010000033.1:0-25162 GCA_964352775.1 uncultured Chitinophagaceae bacterium | reverse complement strand
TACTTGGGTGAACGAGAGACTATCGGGCTGATAGCGGGGTGATTTTATGGAATACTTTCTGTCCCAAATCAAGTCGCCATCAAAGGTGTATTTCTGTATCCAGCCAAATTCGCGCACTCCAGTTTGAAATTCTGTAGGCCTTAAATAGCCGCCTACAAATAGGCCCGTGCTATCATAAGAGTCAATCGAGAACAGGAAGTTGTCGATAAATTCCCCTTGGGCAATCTTTTTCCAAGTGGGGTTTAGTTGTTGGTCAAATCTGGTCAGGAACCTGAAAGAAGCGCTATTTCCGTTAAAGGAGCTATCCATGCAAGAGGTGCCGAATAAAACTTCTTTACCGTCTATGCTAATGTTCTTCAGCACATAAGAACATGCAGACCCTGCTACTGGAATTACTTTTTGCTGTAACATACCTAGCGTATCGTCTACCTGAATCAAATATGCATTAATACCACTGGTGCCACCAAAACTTCTGGTCCATCCGCTTAACCATAGTGTATCGTTAAAAAAAACAAGGTCGTTACCCCTATCCCTATTAGTGGCGCCAAACTTTGTTTGGTACAGCAGGTTGCCCATGCTGTCCGCTTTGACTATATAAAGGTCTTGATTGTTCGCATCGTTAAAAATATCGTCGAAACCAAAGGTCTCTCCAATGCCGTATAAGTTACCGTCTGGCCCTACTATGCCGTTGTAGAACCTATCGTTTTCGGTACCACTACCATAGTATTTTCTAAAGATTTCATTGCCATTGGAATCAATCCTGATTATGAATGCTTGTTCATCTTGTGTATCAAAGCCATTTCGGTTTCCGAAAAAAACAAAACCGCCCTTATAATCTTTAATTCCCTTTTCTATTCGATGATTGGATAAAGAATCTCCATATGTCTTCTCCCATTCTGTATTTCCTTGCAAATCAGTACGTATCAATCGAACACCGATAGCTCCCGCTAAAAGGGTGTCTGTACTTCTCCCGGCAAATACGTAACCGTCCGCTAGTGCAAGCACATCATGTGCTTGGTCAATTACACCACCATGATTGTTATTTCTGTTAAAAACTACTTGAGCACTGCATACAGCAGTACTCATCATGAAAACCATAAGCATCAAGGCTCTTCTCATCACATTCAAAGATAATTAAACACAAACAGGATTGGGCTAAGCATTGCGTTGTAGTCCGTAATAACAACTTTGTTCACTCTCCTATACTGGCAATACACCTATCTTTGGCGTATGAGACTAATTATAACGCTTGCTACAATTGCCATTATCACTTCTAGCCTACTTGCCCAGGTAACCATTGCCTGGGAGGAAATTGATAGCACAAAAATTTCTGCTTGGAATGACACTTCCTCATCTACCTATCAAGGGGTTTATCATTTCGGAAATTCAGAGAGCGAAAGTGACCTCTTACTAATACTAGATAAGGGTTACTGGCAAGCCCAGCTTCATTTTAATGTTTGGGATAGCACAGGTAATGGAACATGGAAAAAAGGTACGGCCCAACTTAGCCAGATACAGCTAATGGGCAACAAATTTCTCTCTAAAGAATGTGTGGGCGAGTTCGTTACTTATCAATTCGCTGATTCCGTCATCAGAAAAGGTCTTTACCTTTTTGACAAGTGTTACGATGAATTCGGACCGATAGATGATGAGATAGGACTCTTACAAAGTATGCCTCCCCTAAATTTCTTCTCAGGAAGATTTCCTCAAACGTCTTCACAAAGGCTGGAAAAAATGAATCTGCAGAAGTATTCGCTTGACGACCTTAAAATAATGCGCAACGAGATATTTGCCCGCTATGGCTTCATTTTCCGTAAGAACGGCGAAATGGAAAGGTATTTCTCTCAACAGGATTGGTATCAACCTCAACACCAAAACGTAGATGCCTTTCTAACTCCAATTGAAATGGATAATATCGCAATTATCAGGCAGGTAGAGGCTATGAAGAAGAAGAGGCAATAAACATGTTTTTAATGAAGCACAGCCTGTCACTCTGAGCGGAGTCGAAGAGCGACGAGGGCAAGCCAACGCTGCACATCCTTCGACTACGCTCTGGATGACAACACTCGTAATGGATTTTAAACTAGGTTTTGATCGGTCAACCCGCATTTTTTTAGCTTGATCTTTTGGCTTCGTTTTCCATCAAGGGAAAAGGAAGAAGACAACGTATCTAGCTCAACTATACGAAATCAAACTAAACGAAAAACAGAAGTCTAACAGTTAAAGTCAAACTCGAAAAGAGGGGTCAGTAAGTCCACTTACAGAGCAATGTCACAACATATAGTCTACTAGAAGTGTTAAATTTGAACCATTAATTCATTAATACTACTACTTTGTTAAGGCTACTATTCATTTCTGTTTCTCTATTAATTTCTATCACATTATCAGCGCAAAATAAAGGTCTCGACTTTTTAGGTCGGTTAGCCTACTCCGAAGACCTCAGCGATATTTGGGGCTGGGAAGATGGCAATGGTAATGAGTATGCTTTAGTGGGCGTTTACAATGGTTTTTCAGTAGTAGACGTTACTGACCCTACACAACCCAATGAGTTGTTTTTTACAGCTGGCCCACGAAGCATTTGGCGCGACGTTAAAACTTGGAATGGCTATGCCTACATTATTCACGATAGCGGACCAGACAATGGGGTTGGTTTACAGATTTTAGATCTCAATTTTTTACCCGATTCACTGGGTTCTATTACCACCGATTTGGGTATTGGGCTAAGTACCAGCCACAATATTTTTATTGATGAAAATGGCGTTGGTTATATAGTGGGTCACAACCTTGGAAACGGCGGCGCCATATTTATTGATTGTGATGCTAACCCAACTAATCCACCAGTATTAGGTAACTACAATGAACGCTATGTACACGATCTTTATACCCGTGGCGATACCATGTGGTCAGCAGAAATAGATGATGGATTCTTCTCGGTGGTCGATGTTAGCGATAAAACCAACCCAGTAGTACTAGCTACTAAAACTACTCCGGGCTTTTTTAGCCACAATGTTTGGCTAAGCCATGATGGTACGAACCTATTGACTACCGACGAAATAGGCTCGGGAGTAATAGGTAGTTACGATGTAAGTAACCTTAACAACATTCAAGAAGTAGATCAATACATTAGCAGCCCAGGGCAGAATGTAGTACCGCATAATGTTTTCATTCAAGGTGAATATGGTATAATCGCCTATTACAACGATGGTATAATTGTGTTAGATATAAATAACCCTTCCAACCTAATAGAAGTAGGTAAATTTGATACTTCACCATTCTCCGGCTTTGGTTTTGATGGTGCTTGGGGGGTGTATCCGTACTTGCCATCGGGCAATATTTTAGCCACAGATGTTAAGCAAGGCTTAATTGTATTAGGTAGAAGCTTTTCCCCAGCTTGCTATTTAGAAGGTTTGGTTACCGAGTTAGGATCAGGAAACCCTATAAACCAAGTTAATGTAGAAATAGTAGGTTCTACAACTACATCAAGCACTGGTTTTGACGGCGTTTACCAAACTGGTATTGCCGATAGTGGTACTTACGATGTGTTGTTCAGCAAATCAGGCTTCCAAGCTTTCACCGCAACTAATGTGGTACTTCGTAATGGGCAGACTACAATTCAAAATGCTGAGCTTGTTCCAGCCATTACAATTACGCTGAACGGACAAATATTAGATAGCAGCACTAACCAAGGCATTGCAAATGCCGAAGTGCTATTAATAAATAGCGTAAATAGTTACAGCACTAGTACTGATGCAAACGGAGACTTTACCGTAGCCAACTTTGAAACAGGCCAATACACCTTATACGGTGGCCAGTGGGGTTATGAAACTAGAGGTAAAGAGGTGTTTATACTTTCTGCGGCCGATCAACCACAATTAAAACTATTACAAGGTTACTACGATGACTTTTTCTTCGATTTCAACTGGTTAAGTACTGGTAATGCAGCATCTGGTTCATGGGAGAAAGATAGCCCCGTAGGAACTACATTTAATAGCCAAACCAGTAACCCTGGTGCCGATGTGCCTAACGATATTGGTGTAGAAGCTTACATTACTGGAAACGGCGGCGGCGGTGCTGGTGCCGATGATGTTGATGATGGTGTAGCTGTGCTTAGCTCTCCTATAATGGACCTAACTACTTATAGCGACCCAGTAGTGAGTTTTTCTTACTGGTTCTTTAATGACGGTGGACAAGGCGCTGCGCCTAATGATGCTTTAGAAATACGATTAGTAAGTGGGGGAAATGTAATTTCCGTAGGTACTATAGATCAGTCTTTCCCAGGTTGGCAGCAGTTCAATTTCCGTGTAGTAGATTTTACTGCGCTGAGTACGAACATGCGTTTTCAAGTAGAAATAGGCGATGATGCCAATAGCGGACATATTGTAGAAGGTGGGATCGATCTATTTCGTGTAATAGAGAATAGTAACAGCATTTTACCAGTAGTGAATTTTGTAGCCGATGGTTTTTCTGGATGCCCGGGAACAAGCATCACTTTTACCGATTCTACGGGTAATAACCCAACCGATTGGTTCTGGAATTTTGGCCCGGGTGCTAGCCCACAAACATCAGCAATGCAGAACCCTACTATCCGTTTTGACGATGCGGGTACTTATACTGTAGTACTAACAGCAACCAATGCGAACGGTAGCATCACAGCTTCTAGATCTAACCTTATCACTATTTACGATGTGCCAACGGTTAGTATTAACGCCCAAGATGAAAGTCTAGCTGGCCAAAGCGATGGAAGTGTTAGCCTAACGGTAAATGGTGGCGTTGCTCCATACGATTACCAATACACCCCAAGCTTAAGTAATAGCGATGCGGTAGGTAGTTTAGCTCCAGGTAATTACGAGGTAATGATAACCGATGCCAACGGTTGTGCCTTTGATACTACCTTCAGCATTGCTGCTGGGCCAGTTGGTATTGCTGATATAGCTAGCCTAGGCATTAGCGTTTCGCCAATACCTGCACAAGAGCAAATAACACTAAGTCTATCAGAAAATTGGGTTGGTGCCGAACTAAGCATCACCGACTTGAATGGTAAAACAATATTGGTAGAAACCATCACCAAGATGAACTTTGGGTTGAACATTGCAGAATTGGCTACGGGTACTTACCTATTGAATGTTAAGGCTGAGAGTGGTGAGCAAGGGGCTACTAGGATAGTGAAGTTGTAAAGGGCAAAGTCCTATACCTAATCAATTTCAGTTTCTCTGAAAAATGCTTTTCGTTCCTTATTCGGCTGGCATAATCTGTTAGTGTCTATGGCTATTTTAATACCTAATTTTTCGTTTGGTATCTCTATATTTTTCCAATATAGAGTTGGTCTTCCGCAAAAATGAATCACTAATACGCTATCATTTAGCAAAATGATATCGGAAATGTTATCAGCCTGGCATACCACCACAGTGTCGGTTTCTGTAGTGATATTCACGTAATCAGGCGGTTTATTGGTAAGTAAACTGGGGTAATACCATCCAACCTCCATATCGGTATTTCTGATGTATTTGTAGTATACCTTTTTGGGTTCTTGGTTGAGCCAATGATTATTGATAAAATAAACAAAACAGAAAAAGCACAGCAAGTACCCCATCACGCATACAACTATAAAAATGGAAATGGAAATGAGTATTCTCCTCATGCTGTATTTCTTTCGATGACGTTAAGGTAAAACATTGGTTAGAATGGAACATACCCAAACGAAAAAAGCCTTTCCAAAATTGGAAAGGCTTTTTTATATCTGTACAGTTAAGGTTTTACCCTTTAACGTCTTTTACTATTGCTTTGAATGCCTCAGGGTGGTTCATAGCTAGGTCAGCTAGTACCTTACGGTTAAGGTCAATACCACTCTTCTTCAACATATTGATGAAGCGAGAGTAAGACAATCCCTCTTCGCGAACTGCTGCATTAATACGAGCGATCCACAAACGACGGAAGTCGCGTTTCTTTAGTTTACGACCTACATAGGCGTATGCTAAACCTTTCTCAACCGCGTTTTTCGCTACGGTCCAAACATTTTTACGGCGACCCCAGTACCCTTTGGCCAATTTCATTACGCGCTCACGGCGCTTCCTTCGGGCTACTGCATTTACTGATCTAGGCATGACTTATTCTTTAACAGCTTGCTTTAAGCTAAAATTAATAAACGTTTCATCCGCTTGTTATCAGCTGGATGTACTATGGCACTCTTCGAAAGACGCTTTTTCTGCTTCTTCGACTTCTTGGTCAAGATATGATTCTTGAACGCGTGGTGTCGTTTTATTTTTCCTGATCCAGTCACCTTGAAACGCTTCTTAGCGCTGGAATTAGTCTTCATTTTTGGCATCTCACAAAAAATTTAGGTCTGCAAAGATAGGTAAAGAATTTTGTAATTACTTCTTTTTCTGAAGTTTTGGAGACACAAATGCGATCATTCTTCTCCCCTCCAGTTTTGGCATCTGCTCCAAGGCTCCCCATTCGGATAATCTTTCGGCAAATTTCAGAAGCATTAACTCTCCCCTCTCTTTAAATAATATACCGCGACCCTTGAACTGAACGTAGATCTTCACCTTGGCCCCTTCTTTCAAAAACTTCTCTGCATGCTTTGCTTTAAAGTCGAAATCGTGGTCATCAGTGTTCGGGGTAAAGCGAACTTCTTTAATTACGGTTTTGGCCGTTTTGGCCTTAATTTCTTTTTCTTTCTTCTTTTTCTCGTAAATGAACTTCTTATAGTCCAAAATACGACATACTGGAGGATCAGCCTTCGGCGAGATCTCTACAAGGTCCAGTTCCAGATCGTCTGCTTTCGTCATCGCTTCTCGTAATGAGAAAACGCCAGGTTCTATATTATCGCCTACTAGTCGCACTTGCTGTGCTGTAATACGGCCGTTAATTTTGTGTTCTGGTTCTGCAGGCAATTGCCTTCTATAAGGTCTTCTGGGTCTCAATAGCTCTATTTTTGTTTAAGTATTTCTTCTAGTTCGTTGTGAATGTGTTTGATGAAGTCTTCAGAAGGCATGCTTCCTTGATCTCCCTCGCGATGTTTACGTACAGATACTGTGCCAGCATTCATTTCCTGCTCGCCAATGATCAACATGTATGGTACTTTTTGTAGCTCCGCATCGCGTATTTTTCTTCCGATCTTCTCGGTCCTGTCATCAACAGAAGTGCGAATATCGCTATTTAATAGCACATTTTCCACTTTCTTAGCATAGTCTAAGAACTTGTCGCTTATTGGTAGAACCTTTACCTGTACTGGGCTTAGCCAAAGTGGCAGATTACCACCAGTATGTTCCAACAACACCCCAATGAAACGCTCCATAGAACCGAACGGCGCTCGGTGGATCATTACTGGACGATGACGCTCATTATCACTACCTACGTACTCCAATTCAAACCGTTCAGGTAAGTTGTAATCTACCTGAATAGTACCTAGTTGCCAAGAGCGACCTAGGGCGTCTTTCACCATAAAGTCTAGCTTAGGACCATAGAAGGCCGCCTCACCGTATTCTGTTATCGTATTTAGGCCTTTCTCTTCAGTTGCCTGTATAATAGCTTGCTCGGCTAATGCCCAATTCTCATCGCTACCAATGTACTTCTCTTTATTCTCTGGGTCTCTAAGCGAGATCTGCGCAGTAAAGTCGGCAAAGCCCAACGAACTGAATACGTAAAGCACAAGGTCTATCACATTCTGGAACTCTTCCAGTAACTGATCTGGGCGACAGAACACGTGTGCATCATCTTGCGTGAAACAACGCGCACGGGTCAGTCCGTTCAACTCACCTGATTGCTCGTAGCGATAGACAGTACCAAATTCCGCTAACCTTACGGGAAGCTCCTTATAACTGAATGGCGATGTCTTGTATATCTCACAGTGATGCGGACAGTTCATCGGCTTCAGTAAGTACTCTTCTCCCTCATTAGGTGTTTGGATGGGCTTAAAGCTATCCTCTCCATACTTCTCCCAATGACCAGAAGTAACGTACAATTCTTTCTTCCCAATATGTGGAGTAGCCACCTGCTGGTAGCCACGTTTCAATTGCTCTTTCTTCAAAAAATCAGCCAGTAGCTCACGAATTAACGCGCCTTTAGGTAACCATAATGGCAAACCTGCTCCCACTCGATCAGAGAAAGTGAACAGTTCTAATTCCTTACCCAGTTTACGGTGGTCACGCTTTTTGGCTTCCTCCAAATTGTGGAGGTGTACATCCAATTCCTCTTGGTTAGGGAAGGTTATACCATAGATACGTGTAAGCTGCTTACGTTTCTCATCGCCGCGCCAGTATGCACCAGCTATACTTAGTAGCTTAACGGCCTTTATTTTACTCGTACTAGGTACGTGAGGCCCACGACATAGATCAGTGAAATTACCTTGCTCGTAGAAGGTGATAGTACCATCATCCAAGCCTTCTAGTAATTCCAATTTGTATTCGTCGCCTTTTTCTTTGAAGTAACTGATAGCATCAGCTTTAGAGACGTCTTTACGCACAAAAGGGTTGCCCTTCTTGGCTAACTCCTTCATCTTCTTCTCGATCTTGGGAAGATCTGCCTCTGTTATTACTCCATCTCCTAGATCTACGTCATAGTAGAAACCATTCTCTATTGGTGGACCTATACCGAACTTAACACCAGGGTATAGTGCTTCCAATGCCTCTGCCAACAAGTGAGCAGAAGAGTGCCAATAGGCATACTTACCACCTTCATCGGCCCAGGTTAAAAAATTGATGGCTGAAGCTTCAGTCAATGGACGGGTAGCATCCCATATCTCTCCATTTACCTCTGCTGCTAATACTTTCTTAGCCAATCCGTGGCTTATCGACTTGGCAATTTCCAAACTGGTAGTGCCTTGGTCGTATTGTCTTACCGCTCCGTCAGGAAACGTAATATCGATCATGTTCATTCTTGTTTTCGAACTCTAGTCAATCCTCGCAAAGCCATGGTATGGTTACCATCAATATGCAAGACTTGTTTATAATCCTCTAATGCTTTTTCATTTTCTCCCTTAGCTTCCGAACATAGGCCGCGCATATAATAAGCATCGGTATAAGTCGGGGCTACTTGAACTGCAATATTAAAGTTCTTTTGAGCTTTATCAATGGAATCGCGCTGAAAATAGATGTAGCCTAGGTTGTAGTAGGCCTTTTCAAAATTAGGGCTGTTTACTATTAAGTCTCTATAAGTGGCAATAGCCTCCTCCTCTTTTCCAGCATCTTGCAGAAATTTAGCCTTCCCATAGCGGGGTTCGGCTTCTTCAGGTTTTATTCTGCTTGCATTTTCAAAGTATTGCAGCGCTAGTTCATTTTTCCTGTTGCTGTAAAGAATGCCCAGCTTCATGTGCCCATCATACAATTGCGGCTCTTGCTCAATGGCCGTGGTGTAGCTAGATAAGGCACGTGCTGTATCTTGAACTGCTTCAAACACCACCCCTTTCAAAAAGTAAGCATCAGCTTCGTATACATTGTTCAGTAAAGCTTTATCTGCATGCTCTATGGCCTTGTCAAACTTTTCTAGGTAGATGTAGTAACGAGTCAAGCTTTTAAGAATGTCGTTGTCTTTTGGGAAACGCTCGTGCCCTTCTTGTACCGCGTTCAAGGCGCGCGTTACATCTTGGTTAGTGAAGTGCAATTGCGATAAGAACAGGTAATGGTAGGCCTTTGGCTCAATAGCAATGGCTTTTTCAATATCCCCTATTGCCTTTGTAAGCTCCCCCAACTTAGAAAGTGCCAAAGCTCTTTGATAGTATAGTTTTTCGTTGTTCGGGTCTTTAGCTATCTGCTGATCAAGCTGCTCTAAAGCAGGCGTACTTATGGATAGCTGTTCAGCTACTTCCTCCGTTGATTCTGGCTCATTGCAGCCTTGGCAACCCACTAGTAGCATCATAGCCACACACATACATAATACAACTGCTTGTTTCATAAGTTTGCAAAGTTACGTAATTCCCGTTTCGGTGACTTTGCTCATTGGTGCGGGGGCACATCTTTTTTACCTTAGCATCATTATCTTGAAAGCAATAACACTATGCCACATTATCATAAGCTAGGTAAAGTACCCCATAAGCGCCATACTATATTCCGCCAACCCAATGGTGAATTGTATTCTGAGCAATTGGTGTCTACCGAAGGTTTCTCTAACGATTATTCCCTCACATATCATGTGTATCCCCCCACTTTAGTTAGCGATATAGAAGATAGCTTTTCCGTTAAGCCGGCTATTGTGGTGAATGATAATATGCAGCATCGCGCTTTTGAGGGTTTTGATGTGCCGCAGGTAGATGACTATTTGGAGAGTAGAAAGCCTGTATTAGTGAATAACGATTGCTATGTAACGCTTTCGGCTCCTCGTAAGTCGATGACCGATAAGTTCTTTAAGAATGCGGAGGCCGATGAGATGATATTTGTACATAAGGGTACAGGTACTTTACATACTATGTTCGGTAAGTTGAAGTTCGGGTATGGTGATTACCTAGTAGTACCACGCGGCACTATTTACAAGATAGAATTTGATGACACTGATAACCGCTTATTGATAGTAGAATCGTTCAGCCCTATTCGTTATCCGAAAAAATACTTGAGTAAGTATGGGCAGCTAATGGAAGAATCTCCATTTTGTGAGCGTGATATTCGCCAACCAGTAGACTTAGAAACCCATGATGAGAAGGGTGATTTTTTAGTCCACATTAAGAAAGGCGACCGCATTTACCCTTACCATTATGCCACGCATCCTTTTGACGTTGTAGGTTGGGATGGCTACCATTATCCTTATGCCTTTTCCATTCACGATTTCGAACCAATAACTGGTCGTGTACATCAGCCACCTCCGGTACATCAAACTTTTGAGGCGCATAATTTTGTGATCTGTTCCTTCGTGCCACGCTTATTCGATTATCATCCCGAAGCCATACCAGCACCCTACAATCACAGTAATGTAGATTCTGATGAAGTGCTATACTATGTAGATGGCGACTTTATGAGCCGTAAGCATGTTACTAAGGGGATGATAACACTTCATCCTATAGGTATTCCTCATGGACCACATCCAGGTACGGTAGAGAAGAGTATTGGGGCGAAGGAAACTAAAGAGCTAGCAGTAATGATAGATACCTTTAAGCCTTTGCATATGACTAGTTACGCTATGGAGATAGAGCATAAGGATTATTATAAGAGTTGGATGGAGGAGTAAGGCTTGTTTAACTGGGTTCCTTTTAGTGCTGTGTAATTCAAAATTATTACGAGTAGGGTAGATTCGCTGCTTTACTTAAGTTACGCTGTCTTTCTTCCTTTTTCCTTGATGAAAAACGAAGCCAAAAAATCAAGCTAAAAAAATGCGCTTGGCTGCATGGGCTTCGGCTGCGCTTTTTAGCGGGCTAAGCTTCTTGAGTACGACGTAATATGGCTACTAACCGATTGCGGCCTTTGTGATTCTAACTGCCAATAATTTTAAAAGACTAAATGAACTGTGGGCGGTGGCGATAGATACGTTCTATCATGTCTACTACTTTGGCTCCATCTTCTACTGATACATCGGGGAAGGTTTTTCCTTTTAGGGTGTCTACTACGTTCTGTATCACGTATTGATGATTGGAGGCACTGCCTTGAGCTCCACTTGGATATTGGTTGGGTGGATTTCCAGGGGGAAGTCCTTCAAATTCGTAATCTTCTACTTCGCACCAAACTACATCTTGCATGTATTGTCCGCTTACTTTAACCGTGCCCTTTTCGGCTATAATGGTTAAGCTACTTTCTAGATTTTGTTCGTAAGTACAGGTAGAGTAATTAAACGCACCCGTTCCACCTTTCACAAAATCAAATTGCACACTTCCTGTGTCTTCAAACTCCGTATTGTGGCGATGCTTGAAATTATGGAAGTCGGCTTTGATGTTTTTGATGTCACCAAACAACCAATACAGGGTATCTACAAAATGGCTGAATTGGGTAAACAGCACTCCCCCATCTTTTTCCAAAGTGCCTCGCCAACCACCTTCTACGTAATAGCGGTCATCCCTATTCCAAAAGCAATTTATCTGTACTTGGTATATCTTACCTAGCGTATCCTCCTTCATCAAACCTTTCAGCCATTGCGATGGTGGGCTGTAGCGATTCTGCATCACGCAGAAAAGTTCTTTATCTGTTTGCTGAGCAGCTAGAATAGCTTTGGTACAAGAAGAAGAGGTTAGCCCGAATGGTTTTTCACAAACGGTATGGTAATTAGCCTGTAGCGACTTCAAACTGTAAGGGATATGCAAGTGATTCGGCGTACAAATGTTGATCACATCAGCAGGTTCTTTACTGTCAAAGAAGGCATCAATATTATCGAATACCTTAAGTGGATATAGGTCAAGAGCTTCCTTTCGCCGTTCAACATCAATATCTACTACGCCCATCAATTCAGCGTCAGGATGCTCCACTATTAGGGATGCATGGCGCTTACCAATATTACCAAAACCAACTACTAAAAATTTGACCATCCGTTTACTCAACTATGAACCAAGGGTTTAAAAGGTTCTCTTTGTTGTATTGCAAAGGAGTTTTACTTTCTGCTTCTACCACTTTTCTGCCAGCCGCTTCGGCTACAGCATGTGCCGCACCCGTATCCCACTCCATAGTAGGTCCAAAACGTGGATACACATCCGCCTTACCTTCAGCTATTAAACAGAACTTGAGCGAACTTCCAGCAGCTACAAAATTTACCTGTTTGCCTTTGGCTCTTAACTCTTCTACAAACTCCTCTACTTCTTTCGATAAGTGTGAACGGCTAGCTACAACTTTTATTTCCTGTTTATCGCTGTAATGGGTAGGCTTATCGTCCAATTTGGTAATAGTACCATCTGCAATTCTGAAAGCGCCTTCGCCTTTCTTTCCGTAAAAAGTGACCCCCTGCGCAGGTATATGAACCACTCCAAATACAGGAGCTCCATTTTCTATCAGAGCTATGTTCACGGTAAACTCGCCATTCTTTTTGATAAACTCCTTAGTGCCATCCAAGGGGTCTACCAACCAAAAGGTATTCCAGTCTTTTCTATCAGCATAATCAATGCTTTTATTCTCTTCGGAAATAACAGGAACATCAGGATAGAAAGAAGACAAGCCTTCCATAATAACTTCGTTAGCCGCCTTGTCTGCAGCAGTCAGCGGCGAATCGTCGGCTTTATGCTCTACTTCAAAATCTTGTTTGTAGATCTCCATTATCGCTTCACCAGCATCTTCTGCTATAGTGGTCAAGATGTTTACATCAATATCAACGCTCATTATTCTCCTAGTTTTTTTAGGCATACTTGCAGGCTGTTACGCCAATGCGGTATCTGTATGCCAAATGTTTCTTTCACCTTGCCTTTGTGCAGCAAACTATAATGCGGTCGGGTGGCAGGTGTGGGGTATTCTTTTGTTTCTATGGGTTGCAGTTTGCAGGTAACACCCGCGTATTCAAAAACTGCTTGCGCGAAGTCGTACCAACTGGCTACACCTTCGTTGCTGTAGTTATAGATGCCCTTCTGAAATTTATCTTCATCAATTATCTGCAGCACAAGCAGGGCAAGATCGTTCGCGTAAGTAGGTGAACCGATCTGGTCGTAGATGACATTCAATCCATCGCGCTCTTTACCTAGACGAAGCATGGTTTTCACGAAGTTATTGCCATATTCAGAATATACCCATGAGGTGCGAAATACTATAGCATCATTCTCATAAATAGCCGCACCCTCGCCATCCAATTTGGTCTGCCCATAAACGGATAATGGGGCAGTTAGGTCAGTTTCCAGCAATGGGGTGCTCTTGGTTCCGTCAAAAACAAAATCAGTAGAGAAGTGGAATAACCGTGTACCGAATCGTTGGCAAGCTGCTGCTATGTGCTGCACTGCCACTACGTTTATTTGATGAGCTAAGTGCTTCTCGCTTTCTGCTTTATCTACTGCCGTGTATGCCGCGCAATTGATGCAGTAGTCAAAACCTTCTTTCTCAAAAATAGCATTGACGGCCTCCTTGCTGGTTATGTCCAGCTCGGCTACATCCGTGAAGGTGAATTGTAAATTTGGGAAACTGGCGGCTAATTGGTTTAACTCGCTGCCGAGTTGACCGCTAGCTCCGGTCACGAGTACTTTGGTGGACTTACCGCTCAATAGGTGAAGTTGTTTGGTGAATCAGCAAAAGTAGGCAAAGCCAAGTCTTTCTCTGATACTATTGCCTTATCTAAGTCAATGGGCCATTCAACATTCAATTCACTATCATCAAAGCGAATACCGCCTTCTGTTTCTTTAGAATAGAAGTTGTCGCATTTGTAGAAGAACTCTGCTTCATCGCTCAATACAGCAAAACCGTGAGCAAAACCGCGAGGTATCAATAGTTGGTGTTTATTCTTTTCTGATAGGATAGCTCCGTGCCATTTACCATAAGTAGGAGATCCTTCCCTAATATCTACCGCCACGTCGAACACTTCTCCCTTGAACACACGAACTAATTTGGCCTGTGCCATTGGGTTCAATTGATAGTGAAGACCGCGTAGTACGTTCTTTACAGACATCGATTGATTATCCTGCACGAAGTTATAGTCTAAGCCCATTTCGTTGAATAGACCCTTATTATAGCTTTCGTAGAAGTAACCTCTGCCATCCTCGAATACGCGAGGCTGCAGCTCTATCAATCCTTCAATTCCTGTATCAATTACCTTCACTTGGCGGCTACTATTAAGTCTTTGAAATAAGCTACTGTTACTTTCAAGCCTTGCTCAAATGTCATCTCTGGTGCATAACCTAATAGCTTTTCTGCTTTAGAAATATCAGCTAGTGAGTTACGTACATCTCCTTTTCTTGGTTCGCGATGAACGGCATCTTGTTCTACTTCCAGCAATTCTTTAATTCCTTCGAACATCTGATTCACCGAGAAGTTAGCTCCAACTGCTACATTGAACACTTGGTTAGCAGCATCCTTATTTTCAGTAAAGAAGGCGCGTATGTTAGCTTGAACAGCATTTTCTACAAAAGTGAAATCGCGCGTTTGTTCGCCATCACCATCTATGTAAACGGTATCTTTGTTTAACAACTTACTTACGAATAATGGAATTACCGCAGCGTAAGCACCTTCTGGCTTCTGGCGTGGACCAAATACGTTGAAGTAACGTAACCCCAACACTTCAAGACCGAAATTCTTATAGAATACATCGGCATACAGCTCATTGGAATACTTGCTTACTGCATATGGGGAAAGTTGTTTTCCGATCTTCTCTTCCACTTTTGGTAGCTCGGGGCTATCGCCATAAACGGAAGATGAAGAAGCATATACAAATCGCTTAACACCCTCATCCTTAGCGGCGATGATCATGTTCAAAAAGCCATCTACGTTGTGAGCATTGGTGTTTTGGGGTTCTTTTAAAGAACGTGGAACCGAACCAAGCGCTGCCTGATTGGTCACCATATCTATCCCCTTACAGGCTTCACGACAAGTATCTAGGTCACGAATATCTCCTTCGATGAACTCAAAATTAGGCTGGCCGATATAGCATTCTATATTAGCCTTATCGCCTGTCAATAGATTATCTAACACACGTACTTTACCCGCCCCGAATTTCATCAGATACTCCACAATGTGTGAGCCGATAAAGCCTGCACCTCCTGTAATTAGGAAGCTAGTTTGGCTTATGTCTTTATTATGGTGCGGGGTAGCGTACATCTAGCGTTCGGTGTATTGATCTTCGTAGTAGTTTTGATATTCGCCGCTGGTTACATTGGCTAGCCATTCTTCATTACTTAAGTACCAATCCACAGTTTTATCCAAGCCTTCTTCAAATTGGAGGGATGGCTCCCAGCCCAATTCGTTTTTTAGCTTAGTGGAATCGATAGCATATCGGCGATCGTGTCCAGCACGGTCTTTCACATAGGTAATAAGCTTTTCAGAAGTACCTTCTTCACGACCTAGTTTCGTATCCATCACTTTGCATAGCACTTTGATGAGGTCTATATTCTTCCACTCGTTGAATCCACCGATATTATAGGTCTCTCCCAACTTGTTGCTGTGGAAAATAACGTCGATAGCACGAGCATGATCGTTCACCCACAACCAATCTCGGGTATACAAGCCATCACCATAAACTGGTAGTGGTTTGTTGTGCTTTATATTGTTGATGAACAAAGGCACCAACTTCTCAGGGAATTGATTCGCGCCGTAGTTGTTCGAGCAATTAGAAATGATAGTAGGTAGCCCGTAAGTGTCAGCGTAAGCTCTCACAAAATGATCGGAACTAGCTTTTGATGCAGAATAAGGAGAATGCGGATCGTAAGAAGTAGTTTCCGTAAACAAGCCCGTATCGCCCAATGCGCCATATACCTCGTCGGTAGACACGTGGTAGAAAAGCTTGTCTTCGTAATCGTCCCAAATAGTTCTGGCAGCATTAAGCAAGTTAACCGTACCTACTACATTGGTCATAACGAAATCCATAGGACCAGTAATAGAACGATCTACATGCGACTCGGCTGCTAGGTGAATTACATCGGTAATACCGTACTCTTTGAAAACACTATTCATCTGCTCGGCATCAGTAATATCAACCTTTACAAAGTGATAGTTCTCTTTGTCTTGAACGTCTTTCAAGTTCTCCAAATTACCAGCGTAGGTCAACTTATCTAGGTTGATAACACGATAGTTCGGAAATTTATTCACGAACAAACGGATAACGTGCGAGCCAATAAAGCCAGCGCCACCAGTGATAAGTATATGTTTTTTAAAGTTTCCCATTATAGTCCCCAGTATTCCAATTCATTTATTTTTCCTCGGTAGATACCTTTGATATCAACCAATAAAGCTGGCCCGTTAGTTATGCTTTTGAAATACTCCTCATCAAGGTTAACGTATTTATCGTGATTAACGGCTACAATAATAGCATCATAATCGTTACTGATGTTCGGCACCAATGGGAAACCATATTCATGGTTCACCTCATCAGAATCAGCGTAAGCGTCAGCCACCTCCACGTTCATAGAATATGACTTCAATTCATTGATCACATCAACCACCTTTGAATTACGAATATCGGTTACGTTCTCTTTAAACGTGGCGCCCATTACTAACACTTTTGATGCGCCAATAGACTTGCCATGCTTGATCAATTTCTGCACTACATTCTTTGCTACGTACTCGCCCATACTATCGTTAATGCGGCGACCGCTCAAGATAACCTCTGGCTTATAACCAAGGCTTATCGCTTTGTAGGTCAAATAGTAAGGGTCTACGCCAATACAATGCCCTCCAACTAGCCCAGGGAAAAACTTCAAGAAGTTCCACTTAGTGCCTGCTGCTGCTAGTACGTCGTGCGTATTGATGTCCATTCTATCGAAGATCTTCGATAGTTCATTCATCAAGGCGATGTTCAAGTCGCGCTGTGTATTCTCTATTATCTTAGCTGCTTCAGCTACTTTGATAGAAGCTGCACGATGTACACCTGCTTCTACCACTACCTCATATACTTTCGCTACTAGATCTAATGACTCCTCATCGCAACCGGATACAACTTTGATGATCTTAGTAAGGGTGTGTTCTTTGTCACCCGGGTTAATACGTTCTGGAGAATAACCTACTTTGAAGTCATCTACGAACTTAAGGCCTGAACCTTCTTCCAATACAGGTACACAGTCTTCTTCGGTGCAGCCAGGATATACAGTAGATTCATATACTACGTAATCTCCTTTCTTCAATACCTTGCTTATCATACCTGATGCACCAAGTACGGGCTTCAAGTCTGGTACTTTATGCTCATCTACAGGAGTAGGAACTGCTACGATGTAAAATGTAGCCTCTTTAAGTTCTTCTGGGTCGGCAGTAAAATGAATATCACATCCTTCGAAGTCTTTAGCTTCTAATTCTTGACTAGGATCTTCTCCGCGCTTCATCATCTCTACGCGCTCAGCGTTAATGTCGAATCCGATAACGGACATCTTCTTAGCGAACTCCAATGCTATCGGAAGTCCTACATATCCTAAACCGATCACTGCCAGTTTAGCTTCTTTATTCAATAACTGTTGATACATTATTGTTCTATCTTTTGTACGTGTTGGTTTACCAATTTATAGCGTTGCCCACTTTCAGGGCATGTTGCTTCTTGTTTCGTGTCAAATATTAAACGGTGACCGTATTCGCTCATCCATCCTATCTGTGCACCTGGGTTTCCTATAACTAAAGCATAGGCTTGTACATCTTTACTTACTACTGTTCCAGCGCCTACAAAGGCATATTCTCCAATAGTATTGCCGCATACTATAGTAGCATTTGCACCAATACTTACTCCTCTTTTTACTATAGTGGATGTGTATTGATTACGACGAACTACTGCGCTACGAGGGTTCTTAATATTGGTGAACACCATAGATGGGCCTAGAAAAACATCATCTTCACAGATAACACCACTATAGATGGATACGTTGTTCTGCACTTTTACATTGTTACCTAGCTGCACATCATTTGCTACAAAAACATTCTGCCCCAAGCTGCATTTCTCACCTATTTGGGCGGTAGCCATTACATGGCAAAAGTGCCATACTTTAGTTCCGGCACCAATGTTGGCCCCTTCATCTACAACGGCGGTATGATGAATAAACGGATCCACTTATTTACGAATATACCCCTCAAAGGTATTATGCTCTTTCTTGTATAGTTTCTCTTCCGGTAGCGATCGGAAATAGTCGTAAGTGATCTTCAGTCCTTCCGCTCTATCCACCTTGGGCTCCCAATTTAAAATAGCCCTGGCTTTAGTAATATCTGGCTGGCGCTGCATAGGGTCGTCAACTGGTAGGTCTTTGTAAATTACCTTTTGGTCGGCCCCTGTCAATTTTAAGACCTCCTCAGCAAATTCACTTATAGTGATCTCATCAGGGTTGCCAATATTTACTGGTTCTGCATAGTCACTTAATAGTAGGCGATAAATACCTTCTACCAAATCATCTACATAGCAGAATGAACGAGTCTGTGAGCCATCTCCAAATACGGTAAGGTCTTCGCCACGAAGGGCTTGACCGATAAAGGCTGGCAATACACGACCGTCGTTCAGCCGCATGCGTGGGCCATAGGTATTGAATATCCGAATGATGCGCGTTTCTACACCATGATAACGGTGATAAGCCATGGTTATAGCTTCTTGAAAACGCTTAGCCTCATCGTATACACCACGTGGACCAATAGGGTTTACATTACCCCAGTAATCTTCCGTTTGTGGATGAACTTGTGGGTCGCCATATACCTCAGAAGTACTAGCTACTAATATCCTTGCTCCTTTAGCTTTAGCCAGTCCAAGCAAGTTGTGAGTTCCTAAAGACCCTACTTTCAAGGTCTGAATAGGTATTTTTAAATAGTCTATCGGGCTAGCCGGAGAAGCGAAGTGAAGGATGTAATCCAGATCACCTGCTACGTGGACAAAGTTGGAGACATCGTGATGTGAGAACTCGAAGTTCTTTTCACCAAAAAGATGCTCAATATTTTCTAAGCTGCCTGTTATCAGATTATCCATACCAATAACAGCATAGCCCTCTGCCATGAACCTATCACATAAATGTGAACCTAAAAAACCGGCTGCTCCTGTTATTAGTACTCTTTTCATGCTTTAATGGTTGCTCTACCTATACTGTGATATTCAAAACCTTCTTCTTTCATATTCTCAAGATCGTAAAGGTTACGTCCGTCAAATATCAATGGCTCGCTCAACATACTTTTAACCTTCTTGAGGTCTGGATTGCGGAATACACTCCACTCAGTAACTGTTAAAAGGGCATCCGCACCTTCCAAAGCATCGTATTGACTATCTACCAAGGTGATCTTACCACCATACTCCTTAGCTACATTATTCATAGCTTCCGGGTCAAAGGCTTTCACCTTTGCTCCTGCTTCTAGCAATTCATCAATAATGTACAATGCTGGCGCTTCTCTAATATCGTCTGTATCTGGCTTGAAGGCCAATCCCCACATGGCGAAAGTTTTTCCGCTCAAGTCGTTTCCATAGCGTGCTTTTATTTTTTGAACCAAAACCGTTTTTTGAATACGGTTTACGTTCATCACCGAGTTCAATATCTTGAACTCATAAGTATTCTCGTTGGCAGTTTTCGCTAGCGCTTGTACATCCTTAGGGAAACAACTACCGCCATATCCCACACCTGGGAATAGGAATCGCTTACCGATCCTGTTATCAGAGCCCATGCCTCGGCGGATCATATCAACATCCGCGCCCACTAACTCACAAAGGTTTGCTATCTCGTTCATGAACGAGATACGAGTAGCCAGATAAGAGTTAGCTGCGTATTTGGTCATCTCAGCTGAACGCTCATCCATAAAAATAACTGGGTTACCTTGACGAACGAATGGCTCGTACAATTTACCCATTATCTCTTCTGCTCTTTTAGAAGATGTTCCAATAACCACACGATCGGGTTTCATGAAATCATCTACTGCTTTACCTTCACGAAGGAATTCAGGATTTGACACTACATCGAAATCACCTGAGTAGCTTTCTTTTACCGCTGCATGTACTCGTTCCGACGTACCAACTGGCACCGTACTCTTATCTACCAGTACCTTGTAGTCTGTCATAAGTTTACCAAGGTCTTTGGCTACGCCTAATACATAGCTTAAATCAGCTGAACCATCTTCTCCCGGAGGAGTAGGTAAAGCCAAGAATACTATGGTGGCATCTTTAACACCTGACGCTAGGTCAGTGGTGAATGTAAGGCGGCCTTGCTTTACGTTACGCTCGAACAATACATCCAAGCCTGGCTCGTAAATTGGAATAACACCATCTTTCAGGGATGCTACTTTCTTTTCATCAATATCAATACAGGTTACCTGGTTTCCAGTTTCTGCAAAGCAAATTCCGGTAACTAAGCCTACATAACCCGTTCCTACTACTGCTATATTTATCATCTTCTATAAAACTTAAAAATGCTCTTTATTATATGGTCTATTTGATCTTGCTCCATGTATGGATGGATCGGCAAAGATAGTACTTTCTCACACAGACCTTCCGTTACCAAAAGGTCATCTTTTGAATACCCGAAACCACGATATGCCTCTTGCAAATGAGCTGGCACGGGGTAATATATCATGCTAGGTATGTTCTGCTGTTGCAAGAACTCTTTTAACTCGTCTCGGCGCTCCACCTTCATGGTATATTGATGATATACATGCTCGCTCCACGCTGCTTTTGCTGGGGTAGTTATCTCCAAAAGATCCTGCAAGCCCTCATTATAGGCCTGCGCTATTTCTTGTCGCTTTTGGCAATAAGTATCCAAGTGAGGTAATTTCACATTAAGAATCGCAGCCTGCAAACCATCTAAACGACTATTCACTCCTACTTTGGAGAAGTAATAGCGTTCGCTCTGTCCATGATTAGCTATCATTCTAAGCTTCTTAGCTAGTTCATCATCATTAGTGAACATTGCTCCACCATCACCATAGCACCCCAAATTCTTAGATGGATAGAATGATGTGCAACCGATATGACCGATAGTTCCAGACTTTCTAGGCGAATTACCTTTCAGGTAGTTAGCACCAATAGTTTGCGCTGTGTCTTCAATTACATGTAGTGCATGCTTTTCAGCTACTTCCATTAATGGGTCCATATCTGCACATTGCCCAAACAGATGAACTGGTATTATCGCTTTCGTATTTGGACCTATTGCTTTCTCTAGAGAAGCCATGTCCATCAAAAAAGTATTAGGGTCTACCTCAACAAACACAGGCGTTAAGCCAAGTAAGGCAACAACTTCTACAGTAGAAATGTATGTGAAACTTGGCGTGATAACCTCTGAACCCTTTGGTAAGTCTAGGGCCATTAAGGCAATTTGAAGCGCATCGGTACCGTTGGCACAAGCAATAACATGCTTACACCCCAAATATTCAGCAAGGTTCTCTTCAAACTGCTTTACAGCAGCACCACCTATAAAAGCGGCTTTATTAAGCACAGCCTCCAAAGCTGCGTTCATTTCCTGTTTATAGCCTTTATACTCGGTCTGAAGATCGACCATTTGTATGGGCTTGTTCGTCGCCAATTTACCTGCCTCCATCTAGCGCGCAAATATAGCCATATTTTGTATCCACATCCCTTGCTTTCATTACAGATCCGTTAACTTTACCGTATATGTACAGCATTCTTAAAAAGATCATTCTGTTTCTAGGCTTGTTCTTAGCCACACAAGGAACGATGAATGCGCAGAGTTTATTGAAAGATTCGGTAATGACCGCCTTTGCGCTACAGGTAAATTATCAAGCCCAATTTCCCTTTGCCGACCTACAAGATAGGTTTGGCTTTAGTTCTGCCATTGGTGCTGCACTCAGTTTTAAAATGAAAAAGAATTTTTGGTTCGACCTAGAAGGGAATTTCATTTTTGGAAGCAAAATAAACGAGCCTGGTCTATTTGATGATATTACGGATGGTAATGGCTTGTTGGTTGGCGCTTCAGGAGTATTAGAAAATGTACGGCTATTAGAGCGTGGCTTTATGCTTAGGGCGATGGTGGGCAAAGTGATACCTATTGGTAAAAAACCGAACATCAACTCAGGGCTTTATATTAGGCTGGGCGCTGGTTTTATGCAGCACAAGATATTTATTGACTTAGAAAATAAGGCTGAAGTACCTCAATTAGATGAGGACTATCAAAAAGGATACGATAGACTTAGCAATGGTTTTATGCTATCGCAATTTATTGGCTACATGTATTTGGCTAATAACCGACGCATTAACTTCTATACTGGGGTGGAATTTCACCAAGGATTTACACAAGGCCGCAGAACGTTCAATTTTGACACAAGAACTAGTGGCGAGGGCCAACGCTTTGATGCGATCATCAGTTACAAAATAGCTTGGTTACTTCCCATCTACTATAAGAGCACCCAGAAATACTACTATTACTAAATGTTGTTCCTCAGTAGAACAATATATGCCTTAGCTATTACGCTGTATGGCTTCATCATTCATTTAGCCAGTTTTTTCAACCCTAAGGCCAAAGCCTGGGTAAAAGGGAGAAAACATATCGAGCAAGACCTTAAAAGCTTAGATAAGAATAAGCAGACTATTTGGATGCACGCTGCGTCACTAGGTGAGTTTGAACAAGGTTGGCCATTAATAGAAGAATTGAAAACGCAACTGCCTGAAGCGCAAGTTTTAGTTACTTTTTACTCTCCTTCAGGCTATGAGGTAATTCAACCTAAGGGAGTTGCTGAGGTGGTCACTTATATGCCCCTTGATACTGCCGCAAATGCAAAGCAGTTCATCAACGCTGCTAAACCAACTGTAGCATTGTTCGTGAAATACGAATTCTGGTATTTTCACCTGAGCGAGTTAAAAGATAAAGGCATCCCTACCTTTTTAGTGTCTGCTCACTTTCTACCAAACAGCATATTCTTCAGTTGGTATGGTGGCTTACACAGGAAGATGTTGGGTTTCTTCCAAAAGCTTTTTGTGCAAAGCGAGAGCTCTAAAACCTTGTTAACTAGTATTGGGCACGGCGAAACAACACTAGTTACTGGCGATACAAGATTAGATCGCGTGCTGAACATAAGCACTGTAGAATTCAATGACCTAAGTATAGCAGCATTTTGCGCTGGACATAAAGTTATAGTAGCAGGTAGTACTTGGCCTGCAGATGAAAAAATAATTGCAGCCACTTTAGGTTCAGAAAAGTTGAAAGAATGGAAGCTGATAATTGCACCCCATGAAGTTAATGATGCACGAATAAAGGATGCTCAGTCTACGTTTGGCACATCTGCCATTCTTCATAGTAGCATCCCCCTTAATACTGAAAAGAAGCAAGTGCTAATAATTGATAGCCTTGGTATATTAAGCAAACTATACCGCTACGCTGATGTGGCGTATATAGGTGGAGGCTTAGGTAGTGGAATTCATAATATACTAGAACCTATAGCCTATAATGTACCTGTGCTATTTGGGCCTAAGCACATTCGGTTTCAAGAGGCGACTGACCTGTTAAGTAGAGGTGCTGCCAAAGTGGTTAACTCTAGTAAAGAAATTGAAAGTGCTATTCAGTATTTTTCTGATGGAGAGAATAAGCAAAATATACACTCTTCTATTCAGAACTACATTAACTCCAATAAGGGTGCCTCACAAAAAATGGCAGAAGTTATCCTCAAAACAATGGCTTAATTCAAGCCAACAGAGGTAATATGAAAACGGCGATGTAAAAGTTTTGTCAGTTTTTCAACTTGTTTTTCTTTCCCTTTCCAGTCATATCTAGTAAGTAATTCAGTATTAATATAGTTTTCCGCATCGGCATAAGTCTCGCTGCTGTTCAATCGCTTAAGGGCTGTATTAAAGTGATCAACATCACCATTAAATAATTGGCTGATGAATTCGTACTTCTGGCTCAGATCCAAAAACTGACGAAGATCTCCTACTGGTTCAGCTGAAAGTTTATCTACAAGGTCATTAGGCCTTTCCTTAAACCTATCATTTATAGAAGGGTCTATATCGGCTACATCCTCTGCCAATACTGGGCTTTTGTCTTCCAACTGACCTAATTCTTCCATTTCAACCTCGTTCTCAATGGTATCTGGCACCTCTTCCTGCGTTGAGATCGACACTGGATCTTCGTTAGAAAATTCGCTTTCAAACACTTGTTCCTCTTCTTGCTTTTCTATTTCTTGTTTCAGTTCTTCAACTGACCCTTGTGAGATCTCAACTACAGGTTCTTCTACTTCTTGAACTGAAACCTCAAGCTCTTCTAAAGTTTCATCAATTTCTTCTACTTCTATTTGTACTGCTAGTGTTGGCTTTTCAACCACTTCTTTTTCTAACATACCAGTGGAAACACCACTATCCTTAAGGCTTTGCACAGCATCTTGAAGACTTTGAACATAAGTGTTCAATAATTCTATTTCAGCATCTTCTATATGGTCATCTCCTTCCAAGGCATTGTTAAGACGAACTATCTTTTCGCATAGTCTACGGATGTGAGAGTGAGTGCTGGTGGTATTCATGAAAAAAAAGTTTTGATCGTTAAGCAACCAATTAATGAAATACAACGTCTGTTACACACAGATCATTATTAATTCTGGGTTAAAATTCTTCGAACTTAATTATAAATACTAATTTTAGGCCTCTATTTTGAAGGGTTTACTAATTATTTTTCACTCGGATCAACTAAAAAATTTCTTACAATGAAACAAACATTAAAAGGACTGTTATTCTTGTTGCTTGTTGCAGGTACCAT
>CAYGTK010000032.1:0-25357 GCA_964352775.1 uncultured Chitinophagaceae bacterium | reverse complement strand
CTTCTATACCTGTGCTTATCACTTGGTGGGATTCCATTGGGTCAATTATCTTATCCATCCAAAGGCGGGCCGCTGCATAATAAGGGGTAGTAGCATTATCGTAGCGGTCGGTTATCTTTTTCAGTAGGGCATCCTCTTCTTCTTGGCTTACTACTTCGCCCCGTTTCTTTTTGCTGCTCACTTCTATTTGTAGCAATGTTTTGGCTGCTTGTGCGCCACCCATTACCGCCATTTTAGCGGTAGGCCATCCTACTATTAATCGGGGGTCGTAAGCCTTACCGCATAGGGCATAGTTGGCCGCCCCATAGCTGTTACCCGTAATGATGGTGAATTTGGGCACTATGGAATTACTAACGGCATTTACCAACTTGGCACCATCTTTAATAATACCACCCTGCTCGCTTCGTGAGCCTACCATAAAGCCGGTAGCATCTTGCAAGAATACCAATGGAATTTTCTTCTGATTACAGTTCATTACAAATCGGGCGGCCTTATCAGCGCTGTCGCTGTATATTACGCCACCAAATTGCATTTCGCCCTTTTTGCTTTTTACCAGTTTACTTTTTTTTTTAATTATTCGTAGTGCACATACATCTACACGGGCGTAGCCAGTAATAAGCGTTTGTCCGTAGTTGTTTTTGTATTCGGTAAATTCGCTATCATCCACCAATCGCTTTATTACCTCCATGGCCGAGTACGGTTTCTTATTCCCTTCGGGGAAAATACCATACAGCTCCTTGGGGTCTAGCTTGGGTTCTTTGGGTTCAGCACGGTCAAATCCAGCTTTGGTATCGTGCCCCATCTTGTCCATTATCTGGCGGATGGTGTCAATACACTCCTGGTCGTCTTTCATTTTATAATCGGTAACACCACTAATTTCGGTTTGACTAGTAGCACCACCAAGGGTCTCTGAATCTACATCTTCGCCAATAGCTGCCTTCACTAAAAACGGACCAGCCAAGTAAATAGAGCCAGTACCCTCTACTATTAAAGCCTCATCGCTCATAATAGGTAGGTAAGCCCCACCTGCTACGCAACTGCCCATAATGGCCGAAATTTGCGATATACCCATGGCCGACATTTTCGCATTGTTGCGGAACATACGCCCAAAGTGTTCTTTATCAGGAAATATCTCATCCTGCATCGGTAAAAATACCCCAGCACTATCTACCAAATAGATGGTAGGCAGGCGGTTTTCCATAGCTATTTCTTGCGCACGCAGGTTCTTCTTCGCCGTAATGGGGAACCATGCCCCCGCCTTTACGGTAGCATCGTTAGCCACTATCATGCACTGGCGGCCACATACGTAACCTATACCCGTAACCACTCCACCAGCGGGACAGCCACCATATTCTTCATACATACCGTAGCCGGCAAATTCGCCTATCTCAAAAAAGTAACTGTCTTTATCTATCAAGGCATTCACGCGTTCGCGAACGGTCATTTTACCTTTAGCATGCTGCTTCTCGATGTTCTTTTTACCACCACCGAAAGATATTTTATCAAGCCGTTGTTTCATTTGCGAAACCAATAGCTTCATCGCGTCTTCGTTCTTATTGAACTCTAGTTCTTGTTTCTGGCTCATGTGCTTTAATTATAGGGTAGCCAAAAATAAGGTATATGGTGGAATGTTGAAGCGTGGTTAAGCAGGCAAATAAACGCCTTCTATATAAGCTCAAAATAAATGCAAGTAGAAGCTCGCTATTATTAGCAGATCGCCTATCTTTGCAGCTGGGCAAGGCAATACGACCAGCTCCTATTGAATCCCCCAGGTCAGGAATGAAGCAAGGGTAGATGGTTGAGCGGTGCGATATTGTTCTTGCCTTTTTTTATGTCCCAATGCCAATATACTGGCTACTAGACTTCCCAACAACAAAGTATTATCCCTTAAAAAGCGCAGGCCAACAACTGAGCGCTGAAACCGACCCCAAGAGAGGTTTTGGCGGTTGGTTGTGTGCGGTGGGCGATGTTCTAAAAAATCGTTCTTACGCCAGATCCTGAATAGATCTCAGGATGACGTGTGGGAAGGGAAGAAATGACGTGAGAAGGCAAAGCTGCCGACTGCCGACTGCCGACTAAAAATGTACCATTTTCCCTAACTCCACGTTACTTATATATGCTAACACCCCCATTACCACTATTACTGGCTATCATCAGTATTAGCCTCATCGCATTTGGTTGTAAAACGGAGACCAAAAAAGCGAAGGAACTAGTAGTTGAACTAATTCAGCCTGACCCTGCTACATTGCAACCACATCATAAACAGGTAAACGATATTGAACCTCCAGAGGGTTTTACTCGCCCCGCAGCAGGCGAAGATGACTTTGCCCACTACCTGCGCCACATACCCATTAAGCAGGGTGATAACAAGGTTCGCCAATACAATGGGGTGATAAAAGAGAATCAACGATCGCAATTTGCCATACTAGATATTGATGTAGGTAAGCGCGACCTGCAACAATGTGCCGATGCCGCTATGCGATTGCGAGGCGAATACCTCTTCGCCCAAAAGCGGTACAGCGATATTCATTTCAATTTCCTGAGCGATGGAAAACCGCGTTACTATACCGAATATGCTGGTACCGACCGCAGCCACCCCAAGTTCAGGAAGTATATGGACTACATTTTTGCCTTTGCCAATACCCGATCGCTACATGCCGAAATGCAGCCCGTAACCCTTGCCGATATGCAAATAGGCGACGTATTGATCCAAACAGGAAACCCCTACGGACATGCCATTACGGTTATAGATATGGCGATGAACAGCACCACGGGTGAAAAGCTATTTATGGTGTGCCAAAGCTATATGCCCGCGCAAGACATCCACATTCTTCAAAACCCAACCAATGCTGACCTAAGCCCCTGGTATTCCACCTCCTTCACAGGCGACCTTATTACCCCTGAATGGACTTTTACCGATGGTGACTTGCGGCGGTATAGGGAGTAGCTTATAGTCAACAGTTCGTGGTCGATAGATGCTGTGTGGTTTATCATGTTCTCCTTCCCTCCCTCTGTCATCCTGAACTCGATTCAGGATCTGACGATTGAAAGACTTGCGGTACGTGATGTGTGCTGCGCCGGATACTGGATCAAGTTCAGCATGACATGATTTTTAAGTTGGCATAGCCAAATGCGAGAATGCTTGCTCAGTTGAATGAAGGTGCTATATTAGTTACCACAACACTTCTATAAACCCAACCTGTCATTCTGAACTCGATTCAGGATCTGGCGTAAGAACGACCTTCTGCCCACAACCATGAAAGAGTACTTTGTGTACATACTAGCCAATAAAACCAGAACGGTAAACTACATTGGTGTTACAAATGACCTTATGCTCAGGGTGCTTCAACATAAGCAGCACACCCACGATGGATTTACAGCGCAATACAATGTTACACACCTAATGCACTACGAAAAGTTTAATGATATTAACCAAGCCATTGCGAGAGAGAAGCAACTGAAAGGATGGCGAAAGGAATGGAAATGGGACTTGGTGAAGGAGCATAATCCTGAATTGAAAGACTTGGCTGCAGATTGGTATACTGCCGATGACTTGCGACCGTGAGATCCTGAATCGAGTTCAGGATGACATTAAGGATAGTAGCGGGATGATATTAAATTCATACCTACCCACCTGCTTCAGCATGACATACCGCATACTATCTACTAAATACTAAAAAAAGCAAAACCACTGAGCGACGAATCCCGACCCTAAAGGAGGGCTTTGGCGGTTGGTGGTGTGCGGGTGCTTGCTAGTCGATAGTCAATGGTCCGTAGTCGGTAGACTTTTTTACACTCCCTCTTTGGAGAGGGCTGGGGAGAGGTGGCGTAACACCATTAAAATCTGACCGCTGTCTTCTACCCTCTAATTTCTACCGACTACCAACTCCCAACTACGGACTATTTCCTAAATTCATACCAAAGTGTTACCTGCTTGTGTTATATCCCTCAAGCACCTGTGTAGCTAAACTGATGATGTGAACGAGCGGCCGACATATGAACTCCTTAAGCCCGGAGACCGGGAAAGCGTAGCCCTGCTATACGACCGCTATGGGCGCAAGCTATACAGTTATGCCGTGGCCCACTGGCAGGTGACCGAAGATGAGGCTTGGGAGCTTATATATCAAACGCTATACAAGGCCCTTAGCAGCTTTAAGAGCTACACATTTGCCAACGAGAAGAGTTTCGGTTCGTTCTTGTTCAAAATAATGATCAACTATTTGCGTAACCACTATCGCGATACTAAGAGACGGAAAGAGCAACTGGATATACAGCCCTTTAGTGAGCAGGTGATGGAAGGCGGGGGCGATGAGAATGAACGCGGCATTGAGAACGAGGTACGCAAGCGCATGGCGGCTACCAGCATGAACGGCAAAGAAAAGCAAGTACCTGATAGCATCCCTATGAAGCTATTGAAGACGGAGTTAGCACAATTGGAAGACTGGCAACGGGTGCTGCTGTTGTTGCGCAGTCAAGATATGCCCTATACGGAGATAGCCAAGCATATTGATAAACCAGCGGCCCAACTGAAAGTATATTATCAACGCCTAAAGGCGCGATTATTTAAACGAATGAGTCCGGCAATGCCTGAAAAGCGCAGTACTGGCTGAATGAAATAAAAATGGAAGTACCTAATGACAATAACGAGCTTGATCGCTTACTGAAGGAAATGCTACTTAACGAAGACCATAGCACCCTTAGTGATGAGCAGCTTGATGCCCTTTCGGAGCAGGTATTTGCGGAAGAACCCGTAATTACCCCCTCGCCCGAAAAGGAGAAAGAGCTGATAGATAGGCTAGTATCGGCACAAAGTGGTGGCGGTGGTCGCGTGGTGTGGCTACGTAACCTGATGAGCATTGCTGCTGTACTACTTGTTGGTACAGTAGCTGTTTATATGTGGCCTACCAGCGAAGAAGCTGCATTTAAAGATGTGGCTTTTGAAGAAGCAGCGCCGCTTGAAGCTCCTGAAGATATGGAGGTGAATGCTGAAGAAGGAACAAGTGGAAATAGTTATGAATGGAGTGATGCAGTAGCAGATAGTGCGGTAACAGGTCTTACATCGGGCACTTACGCTATTGAGTTAACCGATTCTTTAAGTACAACAATAGTAACCACTACTAATGGTTTTGCTACCGCTGATGCAGACTATGCCTTTTCTGATGAAACAATTAACCAACCTGGTATTGATATCGATGCATCTACCAATGCACCTATTATAGAACAAGCTGATATTCCCATCATGCAAAGTGGCTCAGCTTCTAGCGCTAGCGACCCAACTACTTATGGATGGACCTCAGGTGATAGTGATGATAATGGACTGGCTATGTCGGATGACATGGAAAACCAAGAAAAGCTGGAGGAAAGAAAACGAAGTGACCTATCGTACTATGCAGATGCACCAAGTAACACTACTACTGCCGCTGCATTAGATATAGAAACAAACCTAAAGAAAAGTAAAGTAGCCGCACCTACCTACAACGAGCGCATTTTTGTACAAACTGATAAACAAGTGTACCGTGCAGGTGAACAAATGCAGCTGGCAGCTTACCTACGTAATGAAAACAACTTACTAGCCAATGGCACTAGCGAGGTGCTGCATGTACAGTTATCTGATAGTCGCGGTCGTATTTATGTAGAAGAGGAATTATTAGCCCTTGACGGTACTGCCCAAGGCGAAGTGAACTTGGCCAACTACTTACAACAAGGCACCTATACCCTACGCGCCTTCACTAACTGGCAAAAGAACTTTAGCCGTGCAGCTTATTTTGAAACGCAAGTGCAGGTAATACCTACCAACATTACCGCTGGTGGTGTAGACTTAGTAGTGAATTATGATAAGGATAGCTACCGAGCAGGAGATAAAGTAAGTGCCGAAATAGCCATTGCCGATAAAAATGGTAGTACCCTGAAAAGCAAGTACTTTAAGTATGCCCTATTTGTTAATGGGGTGAAATACCTAGAGAACGAAGCCACCACCAAGCAAAGCGGCCTTGCCAAAGTAGACTTAAAGCTACCTACAGTTTTAAAAAGCGATAATGTACGTTTGAACATTGCAATACCTTACCAAAAGGCTATTGAAAGCTATTACCAGAACGTACCTATTTCGGGTAGCAAAGTGAACTTTGTACTTACCGCCGAAAGTGGACCATTAGTTACAGGACTGAATACCCGAGTAGTGGTAGAGGCCAGAGATGAGTACGATCGTCCGCAGCAACTTAATGGAATATTAACTGACGGAAAAGGTATTAAGCATTCATTCAGCACCTCTAAAGAAGGTCAAGCCCTAGTAGCGTTGGATGGCACTGCAAGTAACCGAATGGACATTGCCCTAGCTGACCCTATGGACGCAAGAAAAACAAGCATGCGCATACCACCTGTGCAAACAGCAGGGGCTAGCCTAATGATAGATGCTACAGGAAACGACAGGTATACCGTTCAAATAAGTACTACCAAAAGGCAAACCCTTACCCTAAAAGCTACAGTGCGTGGCAATGTAACCCATAAGCAGCAGGTAAAAGCCATGCAAATGCCGCTAAGCACCATATTTGACACCAGAACCTGGCCAGGTGGTGTAGCACATGTTGAACTGATAGATGCTGATAATAAAGTAGTAGCTCATCGCCCATTCTATGTAAGGCATAGCGACCAGTTGGATGTTCAATTGAGCAAAGTAAGCAGCTCTGCCACAGGTACTAAAGTCGCCTTCCAAATTACAGATGAAGGAAAACCAGTTAATGGTACGTTCACCGTTTCAGCAGTTACACCCGTGCCAGCAGAAGAGCTGTTACAAGGTTCTATCACTAGCGAGCTTTTGCTAGAAGCCGAATTGAATAAAGAAGTGACCAATGGTAGTACCTATTTCGCCAATTCGGCAGAAACTCGCAAGGCTTTAGACCTATTACTCATCACCCAGGCCAAGGCCCTTAGCAGTAAGTCTTACAAAGACCATAGCCGCCAAATGGCCACTTTAACTGGCACTGTATTTAATAGGAGTGGTACTAGCCCACTATCAAACGTACAAATAGACCTTTTAGGTGAAAACCTGCAAGCAAGTACCAGTAATAACGGACAATTCGAATTCCGCCCAATTGATGTAACTGCCTATCAAGATCTTAGGGTGACGTACAAAGGTTATGCTCATCAAGTAAGAGTAAGCCCATTAGCTAACGATATTCGTATCAAGCTACCTGGTGTAGAGGTAGACCAAAACATAGCACTAAAAAATGGAGAGCTTCGGTTACAGATTGTAAATCAAAAAACGCTAAAGCCTCTAGCTAATGCAACGCTTACAGCAAATGGCAGACCGTATACCTCTGATAACTTTGGCTATATAAGTATTTCAGAAGAAGGACCAATAAATGTCACCGCCAATATTATAGGGTACATTTCTAAGGAAGGTGTTTATCAGTCTGGCAGCTATCAATTACAGCTAGAAGAGAATTTAACTGCATTAGAGCTTGATGTGGTAAGTGGCGATCTACAACCCAAACGAATAGAACCTACGCTAAGTAGTGTTTCGGCAACAGAAATAGATGAGCCTGAAGAAGATAGCTACACCCCTAACCCATTACTAATACCTGCCCCACACGACTATGTGATGGAGCAGCTAGACTGGGTGCGCCAAGCTTTCGATCGTTCAGAATTCAACCCTAGTGAAGGTAGTTTGCGGATAAACACACATTACAATACCGAAGAGCTTTACGCCAATAGCAGGAACAAACAGTCTGCTTACAGCAATAGCTACGCTACAAACAAAAACTTTAGAACCACCTATGAAAAAGGTGCTGACCAAAAACTATTGGTATGGCTACAACATGTGGAAGTAAGAAATGGCACGCTCATCATCGCCTTACCTGCCGATACCGATCTGAATAACGTATGGCTATCCATACAAGGAATAACTAATAATGGTATTACTGGGGCTTATATGGGTACGGCACAACCGAGTGCTGAAAGAAGTACTGAACGCTAGTGTAACAAAATAATGTGGTAGCCGTAAGATAGGACTGACGTTGAGTGTTGATGATTAAAAATGAGGAGATATGAAAAGATTACGTCTACAGCGATATTCACTAGGATTTATGATGGTAATGGTTTTAGGTGTGTTACACGTGAATTTCGGCTAAGTAAATAATTATACATACCGTAAGACAAACCCCGTTCGATATTAATTGAACGGGGTTTTTATATTCCAGTATTTACTACAGTAGTTATTGCGTAGTTAATTATTTTTTTATCTGAAGTAATAGTGTATTTGCCCCTTTCAGGTAATAATAGTATGTTTCGATGAGGGAAAAAATTATTATCTTAGCGTCTTAATCTAACGCAACCAATACTTTATCGTGTATGGCGACTATACGGAATGCTAAACGCAAAGGACGACTCGATTTCTTCAATGTAGCTTATGGAGTCGGTGCTGCTATTGTTATTATCGGGGCAATGTTCAAATTCTTAGAATGGAAATATGCCTATACACTATTAGCCGTAGGGCTTAGTGTGGAGGCACTTGTATTCTTTATTTCAGCTTTTGAGCGTGTTTATGATGAAGAAACATACCATTGGGAGAGATTGTTCCCACAATTGGTGAGCGATGAAGAATCGCCGATACAACAACTGGAAGCTATGGCTGAAAAAGCTAAGCTAGATCCAATGATAATTGAAAAGTTGGCGAGTAGTATTGAATCTCTAGAACAGAATGTGAGCAAGATGAATGAAATGGGCGGTCACGCTCAACTTGCTGAGCATTTAGATAGGATGAAAAAAGCATCAGAGAATTTTGAGACCGAGGTAAGTAAATTAAACAGTAGCATAGCTAACATGAATAGCTACTACGAGCGTATGTTAAAAGCTATTGAGAACCGTGGTTAATACAGCCAATAGAATATAACTATGAAAGGCTCAAACTCCATACGGCAGCGGTTCGTCAATTTGATGTACTTACTCTTTTTGGTAATGGCATTCATTAACCTTACGGAGGTATCTGAAGTATTTACTGAGGTTAACCGCTCCCTCGAACGTTCTAACTACAGATTAGACCAGAAAAACCGTGCATCCATTGCAACTATCCAGAAGTTTCAAAGAGTGGACTCACTTAAATATGCTGATGTTTATAATATCATGTATGAAGTGAAGGGTATTGTTGATAGTGCCACACTATACTTAGAGGAGCTCAAGCAAGAGTTCATTTTAGAAAGTGGTGGTATTGATGCACAAACCAAGCACATTAAAAACCCTAACAGTACCGAGATAAGTACTCGACTAATGGTTTCCGAAAAGGACCAACAAGGGTTAAACACAGCCTTGCGCCTGCGTGAGGTACTACAAGATGCTAAAGAAGAGCTTCTAGAACGCTTAGATAAAGAGAATCAAACACTATTAGATACTGTACTTCGTCTTGACAATGAGTTAATGAAGGCCAATGGTGTACTTACAGAATGGGATAACTACTACTTCAGTAGAAAACCGCCAGGTGCGGCAGTAGCATTATTCTCTAAGTTCCAGAACGACTTGAAGCTTGCAGAAGCTCTAGTGATGGGAACATACTATGACAAAGTTGAGGAAGGTTACAATGCATCTTTTATTGGTAAAGAAGGAATCTCACTAGATACTATTCTTATTGACAAGGGTATTCGCAAATTTGATGTATTCAACTTAGGTGAGGATGGTGTTGCTCGTATTACGATACCTACTGTACCAGGTGATGCAACCGCTGAAACAGTAGTATACACATACAACGATCAAGGTGAGGTTATTGATAGTTTCTTGTTCAACAATGGTGTTGGTGAGGTACAAATACCTACTGATCAGATCGGTGAATTCAAGATCAAGGGTGTTGTTCGCTTCCGTTATCCTGATGGTAGTGACGATGATGTAGAGAACTTAGAGCAGATAGATCAGCCTAGAGAAGAAGATTTCCCTTTCGAAATAGATTACAAAGTAGTTAACAACAAGCCTTTCTTAAGCCAAGCGGAATATAACATCTTATATATAGGAGTTAACAATCCTCTTAATACCTATCATCCAGAGTATGATAGAGACAGATACCGTGTTACAATTTCTCAAGGTGAGATAATTGATAATGGGGAAGATTTTATGGCTCGTCCATATCGCTTGGGTTATGCTATGGTAAGTCTGGCAGTTCCTGATGGCGAAGGTGGTTATAAAGTAGTATCAGAAGAAAAATTCCAAGTACGTAACCTTCCACAACCGGAAGTAGTACTCTACAACAGAGAAGGCGGTAATATGGCTTCCAAAATATTCAAGCAACAAAAAGGGCTTGAAACATACTTAAAAAACTTAGCTATACCTGCTCGTTTCAAAGTAACTGAGTTTACAGTAACGTATATCGGTCAGGAAGGCTTAGGCATTTTCCGCGAAAAGGTAAAAGGCTCATACTTCACTGGCAAGTCTAGAGAATTGATAGACCTAGCTAAGCCAGGAGACATCTACTTATTCGAAGACATCTCTGTGAAAGGTCCTGATGGCCGTAATCAACCTGTAGAGTCTCTAGTTTTCAATATCAACTGATAAGGATAATTCCATCGACCATGATAAGAATTACAACAAACCACATTAAGAACCTGACTTCCAAACTGTTTGTCGGTCTTTTGTGTACATTACTAACTATACCAGCCTTAGCACAAGAAGAAGGGTTCATTACTGTAGTGAACGATACCGTTTTCTTGGAGGGTTTTATCGGTTCTGATAAAGCACTTGATGCTTCTAAGGTGTACATCTTAAAGCATAATGTAAAAATAGACAAGGATGCTACTCTAACTATAGGTGCTAACACCACTCTGTTGTTCTATGAAGGAACATCATTAGTAGTAGAAGGCGGCCTACAAGTGAATGGCCTTGCTAACGAACTTGTACAATTTGCCAGTATGTACGAGAATGCTCAAGGTACAGGTATACTCGTACGAGGTAGTGAAGGTGCTGATGTGAGCGTAAACTATGCTCGCTTCACTAAGCTTACTACTCCACTAAACTTTGAGATGGACTGGTTTCGTAGCAATGTTAACTTTGAAGATTGCATTTTCGAGGATATGAATACTGGAGAATCGAACATCCTTATTCTAAGTCCATACACTACTTACCAGAACACCTCATCTCAAAAGGTGAGCATGAGTTTTTCTAGAAACAACTTCATCAACACATGGGGTGGTATTTACATTGAGAACCTAGAGGATAATATTCTAGACCTGCGTTTTAACAATAACTTGATCACTAATAATGTAGTTTATGGTTTAGACCTAGGGGTACCGTCAAACACACCTATCTTTGGTTTTTTCGATGGTCAGAACCGCCGTTTCCAAAGTCAGTTCAAAGAAAACTCTATTTATGGTAACTATCAGATAAACGCCTCGAACGATACAATCATTCGTGAAATAGGTATGGGTATTCAAGGTGAAGGTGAAAAATTCTTAGTACCTAACAACTTTTACCGTTCTGAAGACCCTAAGTATGTTTCTTCTACTTTCGATCACTTCTATCAGAACGATCAACTTCCATTATTACTTCCATCGCCAATTTTAAATGTACCATCAGCTACTACTCACGGACATATCTATCGTGTAGATATTGATGAAGTAGAAATTCAAAATTACATGGCATTACCTGAGTTTGGTGGTACTACTACCGAATTCACTGTCTTATTCAATCGCCCCGTTAATACTATGGGAGACACGCAGCTAGAGTCTGTGTTCTTCGACACTATTAACGGAGCATTACAAGTAATTCCTATTGAGATCACTAATGGAACGTTCTCTAACAATAACATGGTGTATACTTTCAGTATGGATAATAACAGCTTGCTTAGTAACCCATTAGGCTACTTGGTAGTGAGCAACTTTATTGATAACGAGGGTTTTGATGTTCCTGATTTCACTATTGGACAAATGAACGCTATCAACCGTTACAATCAATTGTATCAAGATGGTGTAGTAGGAAATTACTTCGCCCCTCAACAAGTAATTAATGACCGTACTGGTTTCTTACCTGATGAAGAAGATATTGAAACGCTAGAGCAATTAACTGAGCTAGGTGATCTATCTTACTTAGGTGCTTATACTTCGCTTGCTAAAACTTGGGAAGTAGGTGTAAAAGCAGGTACTGCTAAGTACTTCGGCGAAATGGCTACGCAGTTCTTAGATGTGGATGATTTCCGCTGGTCTTTCGGAGTTTATGGTCAGTATAACATCTCGCGTTGGTTCTCTGCTCGTTTAACTTTAGCATATAACCGTATTGCAGGGGAAGATGTGACAGATTCAGACCTAGGTCGTCGTCGTCGTTTGGGTAATTTCAGAAATGATATCATTGATGGTGCTGCAACCGTTCACTTCCACTTATTACAATACGGTATCAGTAAAGGGGAGAAATTCTCTCCATCTATATACATTGGAGTAGGAGCATTTTACAATAATCCTATTTCAAGAATTTTCTTAGGTACTGATGAGTCAAGTGGTGACCCATTGTGGTATACTACTAGTGGTGCTTTAACTGATGATCAGATAAAAGAACAAGGAGCTGATGTTGTATGGATACCAATGCAGCCTATCGGTACAGAAGGACAAACTACTGGAATTGACAACCCTGATTTTGACCCTAATGGAAGTCAAGATATAATTAGAACTCCCCCAGATCAGTATAAAAAATGGAATCTAACTATACCAATGGGTATCAATCTAGACTTTTTAATTAACAAAAGATGGACGCTTGGCTTGGATATAGCCTTCCGCTATACCTCCACAGATTATTTAGATGATGTAAGCGGATACTACTTCGATCGTACCAACTTCCATCAGTCTATAGTTAATGCAAATGGTACAGTACAAGGGTTTGTTAGAGAAGGATTATTTAAAAAGACTACTGTTACATTACCTAATACCATTCAAGCTGATACAGATGCTGATGGCACCATTGGTGGCGGTGATGAGTTCTTTCACCCTGCTCAATTGTTAGCTAACCCTTCATTAGTAAATGGCACTACCAATAACAGCCAGAATGATGCATTCTCTTTCCCTGACGCTAGAAAGGGTGAAGTAAATAAAGATTGGTACTTTTTCTTTGGAGTTACTGCTAGTAAAATATTCGGCTACAACCGCTACCAAAAGAAGAAAGGAAAGTATGATGACGAAGAGATCATTGACTTGTAATAGTCTTTCAAATAAATAAAAAAAGCCTCATTGAAATTCAATGAGGCTTTTTAATATCTTTAAGTGAGAGGTATAACTTATTATTTAGCCTAAGCTACTTTCAAGCGATTTAGTGAACCGCTATCCAATATTTTGCGGCAGGCATCTTCTGTTACTATGTGCTCTTTCACATCCTTTTGAGAAGGTAGATCGAACATCGTATCGGTCATAATAGCCTCCAATATAGAACGTAGTCCACGAGCTCCTAGTTTGAACTCACTTGCCTTATCTACAATAAGGTCTAAGGCCTTTTCCTCGAAACTCAGCTCAATACCTTCAAAGCTCATTAGCTTCTTGTATTGTTTGATCAATGCATTCTTAGGCTCTGTTAAAATAGCTCTAAGTGCATCCTTATCTAATGGATCAAGGTGAGTTAGCACTGGTAAACGTCCTATCAATTCAGGTATCAATCCGTATGAACGAAGGTCAGTAGGACTAATGTATTGCAATAAATTCTCTTTATCTAGTAGATCGTCATCCTGACCCGCCTTACCAGATTTGAAACCAATGGCCTGACGCTGTACACGCTTAGATATAGAACGATCGATACCATCAAATGCACCACCGCATATAAACAGGATGTTTTGTGTATTTACACGCACCATCTTTTGCTCTGGGTGCTTTCTTCCGCCTTGTGGTGGAACATACACCTCTGTACCTTCTAAAAGCTTAAGCATAGCTTGCTGAACGCCTTCTCCTGATACATCACGTGTTATACTAGGGTTATCGCTCTTTCTAGCGATCTTGTCTATCTCGTCAATATAAATAATGCCTTTCTCGGCACTCTTCACATCGTAATTACAAACTTGAAGTAAGCGTGCTAGAATACTCTCCACATCCTCCCCAACATAACCTGCCTCTGTAAATACTGTAGCATCTACAATGGCGAAAGGTACGTTCAAGAAACGAGCAATACTTCTAGCCAACAAGGTCTTACCAGTTCCAGTTTGACCTACTACTAATACATTCGATTTTTCTATCTCTACATCATCGGCGCCCACCTTTTGGTTAAGGCGCTTGTAATGATTGTATACAGCCACAGAAAGCACACGCTTCGCCTCATTTTGACCAATAACGTATTGATCTAAGAACGACTTAATATCTATAGGCTTGATGGAATTGGGAAGGTTGAAATGGAATTTTGATTCCTTTTCGTAGAGTTCTTCGTCTATAATATGCTGGGCTTGCGAAACACAATTTTCACAAATATGGCCATGCACTCCAGCGATCAATATTTTGACCTCTTCTTTCTTCTTCCCACAAAACGAACAACTCAATCCTTTATCTTTCTTCATACGCTATAATAAGATACGGTCTTTTTTGGTCTAGTCCTCTTCGCGAGGCTTTCTTACCAATACTTCATCTACCATACCGTACTTCAATGCTTCATCTGAACGCATCCAGAAGTCACGGTCAGAATCCTTCTCAACTTGCTCCATAGACTGGCCAGTATGATTAGAAATGATCTCGTACAGTTCCTCTTTCATCTTCATTATCTCATTCGCCACTATCTCAATATCGCTAGCCTGTCCACCTGCACCACCCATTGGCTGATGAATCATTACACGGCTATGCTTAAGTGCTGTTCGCTTTCCTTTAGTACCTGCACATAAAAGTACAGCTGCCATTGAAGCTGCCATACCAGTGCATATAGTGGCCACATCAGGGCTGATGTACTGCATAGTATCGTAAATACCCAAACCTGCATACACCATACCACCTGGGCTATTAATGTATATCTGAATATCTCTAGTAGGGTCAGTTGATTCTAGGAATAGTAATTGCGCTTGAATAACATTAGCCAACTCCATACTTACAGGCAAACCCATAAAAATGATACGGTCCATCATTAAACGCGAGAACACGTCTAATGCAGTAGCGTTCATTGGGCGCTCTTCAATAACATTTGGAGTAAAGGCTTGTATATTGCCTAGCATGTAGGCATCGGTATGCATACTGCTGATATTATGATCAAGCATGGCATAGCGGCGAAATTCTTTATACTGATCCATATTTGTCTTTAGTTTAAGGCTTTTAACTCATCGAAAGTGATAGAAGTTTCATTCAACGCTACTTCACCCTTAATGTAGTCAAATAATTTTTCTTCCCTTAGTTGCTCAAAGGTCTTTTGCACGTGCTCTTGATTCTTCATCATGTTATCGGCAAACTCACCTAATTGCTCCTCACTTAACACGTTACTACCACCTAGCTGCTGCATTAAAGCATCAATTGAATGTTGCTTTATTTCATCAGCTTCTACTTTAATTTCCTGCTCTTCAGTCAGCTTATTAACGATCAAGTTCCATCTTAAGTTCTCTGCAAAGCCAGGATACTCATTTTCAACCTGCTCGTTAGAGATAGGTTTCTCATTGCTCATCTGTATCCAACGCTTCAAGAACTCATCTGGAAGGTCGAATTTATTAGCATCGATAAGTGAATTGCGAATATCGTAGTTCAAGCGCATTTGACTCTGGCGCTCAAATATCTTCACGTATTCTTCCTTAATCTTGTTCTTCAGATCTTCTTCCGTTTTCACTTCGTCAGGACCGAATACTTGATCAAATAATTCTTTATTCAATTCTGCAGGAACAATGCGGTTTATCTTTTTCAGGGTCAACTTAAAGTCATCTCCTATTTCACCAATGTTACCTTTCTCTAAACCTAAAAAGTGTACTGCTACATCATCACGCTCCTTATCAGTAAGCTTGAAAATATTTATGGTTGCACTTTCTTCTAGTTTAAGACCTTTTATCGCTTTAATGGCTTTTTTGTCTTTCAACATGTCCATAGCTATAGATGTCTCGTTAAATACACCAGCTTCTTTTACATTGCCATCAGCATCAAGCTCGTGCAACTCCACTCCTACCACGTCGTCATCTTGAACACCATCTTCAGGATTGGTAGTTTCACCAAATCGCTTTTGTAAACGAACTATTTCTTCATCTACCTCTTTTTCCTCTATCGCTATATCATATTTAGGAACGGTAACTTTATCATCACCCATTCCTACAATTGTTATCTCAGGAGAGATACCCAATTCATAAGTAAATGTGTAAGGCTCAGGATTCTTAATATCCAAACGCTCAGGAGAACCATCTTCTTGTGGAATTGGATTCCCAAGGATCCTCACCTTATTTTCCGTTAAGTATTTCTGAATTTCAGAATTGACCAGCTTGTTCAATTCTTCAGCTAATACCTGCTCACCATACATCTTCTTAACAATACCAACTGGCACATGCCCTTTACGGAATCCTTTAAGGTCTACATTCTTGCGAAGTGTTCTTAAAGAAGAATCTACTACTGGTAAATAGTCCTCAGGAGTGAGGTCTATCTTTAATATCGCGGTTAAGTCTCCGGTGCTTTCTTGAGTGATATTCAAAGCCTAAAATTTTCTATTTGGTTAGTCAATAATGCAAAAATAGCTCCTCCTGTTCCCGGAAAGAGCTATTTCTTTATTTAATGGTGCGGGTAAAGGGAGTCGAACCCCCACGCCTTACGGCACTAGATCCTAAATCTAGCGCGTCTACCAATTCCGCCATACCCGCAAAAAAGGACCACAAAAGTAACGCTTTTCATTAAACGGTGCAATACGTTCAGGCAATTTAAATTAAAGATGAAATAAGACAGTTTAACAATGCTGGTGTTGATCAAGTAAGCCTAGCTTGAAGAATACACAACTACTTTTGTTTTACATGAGCAAGCCACTTAAAATAGCAGTACTTGGTGCAGGGCACTTAGGCAAGATCCACCTAAAGTTATTGAAAGAAAGCGGCTTGTTCGAAGTTGTGGGTTTTTACGATCCATTAGATAAAAATGCTCGCGAAGCGGAGGAAAAATTCGGCGTAACTAGGTGGGCCGATCTAAATGAACTGACGGATAAAGTAGATGCCGTAGATATTGTTACCCCTACACTATCACATTATGACTCTGCAGTATCAGCCATACGTAAGAGCAAGCATGTATTTATTGAAAAGCCAGTAACTAATACGCCTGCAGAAGCACAAAAACTGATAGCATTAGCAGAAGAAGCAGATATAAAAGCCCAAGTAGGCCATGTAGAACGTTTTAATCCTGCATTTCTAGCTCTTAATGGAAGATCGCTAGACCCAATGTTCATTGAAGGCCACCGCTTGGCCACTTTTAATCCTAGAGGTACTGATGTTTCAGTTGTGTTAGACCTAATGATACATGATATAGACATTGTATTGAGTATGGTTAAAGCAAATGTTCGCCGTATAAGTGCTAGTGGTGTGGCTGTAGTAAGTAGCACTCCTGATATAGCCAATGCACGTATTGAGTTTGACAATGGTTGTGTTGCAAACCTTACAGCCAGCAGAATATCGCTTAAGCAAATGCGTAAGATCAGGCTTTTTCAAGCTAACAATTATATCAGCATAGATATGCTTGATAGAAAAACGGAAATAGTAAGTCTGGCCGACCAAATGCCCGCAGAGCAACCGAATGCCCTTGAATTAGAGTTAGCCGATGGTGCCAAGAAATTCATCACTTTTGACCAGCCAGATGTAGGCGAGGTTAATGCTATTAAGATGGAGCTGGACCTATTTCACGACTGTATTCTGAATGACACCGAACCTCGTGTAACTCTAATTGATGGGCACAATGCATTAGATGTAGCACATCAGATCTTGAACAAGATCGAAAAAAACAGACTGGGCTAAGCAATAAATCCTACTTTTGCTCATTCATTAAGCATTGAAGAGTACTACTTACATACTACTGATAGCATCGCTTCTATTGTATTCTTGCAATAAAGAAGAACCGATACCTGCATATATCCATGTGGAGTCATTCGAGGTTACCTCTAATGGAGAGCAACAAGGCTCTACCTCTGACAACATTAGAGACGTATGGGTATTTGTGAACGATCAGCCTTTAGGAGCTTATGAATTGCCTGCTACCTTTCCTGTATTGGCAGAAGGGGCTAACAAGGTGACCCTATTAGGAGGTATATACTTGAATGGTATTTCCACTACTAGATCAGCCTACTCTTTTTACGATAGCTATGAGGTCGTTCCTGTTTTAAAACCAAATGAGATAGTTACTTTAGAACCATCAATAGGCTATCGAAGTACTGCAGATTATAAAATAGTAGAAGGCTTTGAAGTAGGAAATGTATTTAATAATGTGGATAGGGTTTCTGGAAGCGACGTTTTTGAAGGAAACTTTTCTGGAAAACTTCGCTTGGATGATCCATTGGGTAATGTATACATATCCTCCTCTATACTTAATTACAGCATAACTCAGCTTACAACAGCAGCATTTATAGAGCTTGATTACAGGAATGATCATTCATTTGAGATATTTCTTATCCCTAACCTTACATCGTCAGGTCTTAGTGGCAATCCGACTTTTATCGCGGGTATCAATCCCAGTGAAACTTGGAACAAGATATACATCAATTTAACCCCAACGGTCAATTTACTTCAAGCCGATGACTACGAGATACAGCTAGTAGTTCGCTTAGGTGCAGATGAAGACCCGAATGATATCAACGTGTTCGTAGATAATTTCAAACTGATCCACTTCTAATAATGAGCAGGGGCAAACAACTTGCGATAGCCCTTTATGTGCTCCTCGATCATTTAGCTGCAACTATAGCTTGGGCAGGTTTGTTTACTTACCGAAAGCTTTATCTACAATATTCAACTCTAGAGGATGTTTTAAGCGACCCCAATCTATATTTAGGTATTGGACTGATACCTATATTTTGGCTAGCCATATATTTCTTGATAGGCACTTACACTGATATTTTTAGGAAATCGAGATTAACCGAACTCTACGTTACCTTTTTAACCAGTTTAGTAGGAGTACTCATTCTTTTCTTCGCGCTTATTATCGATGACATTACCTCTAACGTAAGCTATCAAGGCTATTACAGTTCCTTAGGGGTATTGTTCGGTTTGCACTTTGGACTCACCATCTTTTTTCGACTTAGCTTTCTCACCCTTACTAAGCGACTTGTAAAAAAAGGAAAGGTTGGTTTCAATACCTTAATAGTGGGTAGTAATGGAAAAGCCCTATCCATTTATAAAGAGCTCTCTGAGCGAGCATATTTAGGTCATCGATTTTCTGGCTTCATAACGCTTGACAAAAACACAGAGAGCACCTTAACAAAACAGCTTAAAACACTTGGTCAATTGACCGATCTCGAGTCTGTAATAGAAAAAGAGCAAGTAGAAGAAGTAGTAATTGCCCTAGAAACGGAGGAGCATCAACAAATAAACAAAGTCATCAACCAACTTGCAGGGCAGAACGTGGTCATCAAGATCATCCCTGGTATGTATGATATACTAGCAGGCTCCGTAAAAATGGGGAATGTGATCGGCGCTGCACTAATTGAGATACAACCTAGGCTGATGCCCTTTTGGCAGAAGGTTGTAAAACGAGCATTTGATATTGTGGCTTCCTTTCTAGCGCTACTCCTTTTAAGTCCAGTTCTGTTGTATGTCACTTTTATGGTTCGCATTTCTTCTAAAGGACCTATCTTCTTTTACCAAGAGCGGGTAGGACTAAGAGGCAAGCCATTTAAGATCATCAAATTTCGCTCCATGTATGTAAATGCCGAGAAAGATGGCCCAATGTTATCCCGCAAAGGCGACCCACGTATCACCCCATGGGGAAGAATTATTCGCAAATGGCGCTTGGATGAGTTACCACAATTCTGGAATGTAATGGTTGGTGATATGTCGCTAGTTGGTCCACGACCTGAACGACAACACTACATAGATAAGATAGCTGAACTGGCTCCAGAGTATAAGCACCTACAAAAGGTACAACCCGGATTGACCAGTATGGGTATGGTGAAATACGGCTACGCCCAGAATGTAGATCAGATGATAGAGCGTATGAAGTACGACCTGATCTACATTGAGAATATGGGTTTATCTATGGATTTGAAAGTGATGATTTATACGGTGTTGATCATTTTACAAGGTAAGGGGAAATGACCTCCCTACGCCCGCTTTTTTACTTTGAAGTAATACTAAATGTAGTATCCATCATCCTCTGCTGGTTTATGCCTAGCTATTTCGTGGAGCAGCTTTTACCTGTGGAAGTATCACCCATGACTTTGGAACTGGTTAGATGGTATGGGCTATTATTAGCCGTGCTAACAGGAATACTTGCCTTAGCACTTTTTGCCAAGCACTTTGAGGTTTTACGAATAGTATTTATCGTTTACGCCATTGGCGATATTATACAAGTATTGCTGACTCTTAAAATGGCGATGACCCTAAATATAGGTTGGACCTTTGGTTTGCTATTCACCATTGGCATTAGCCTTGTGCTTTGCTTGGGAAGAGTATTGGCTTTGCGTAAACCCTTTCTAGTAGGCTACTAAATATCTACATCAATACTTATACGAATGGAGGGGTAATTACCTTTTGCCCTTAAATTTTCAATGACTTGCTGGATATGACTTTTGTTAGCGGTCATGCTCTTGCTTCGCTTACTTACCTTTATCAGCATTTCGTTTTGATAATAACCGCGTAGCTTAGGAATAATAGCTGGTGCTGGACCAAGCAACTCGCCCTTAACTCGCTTACGCATTAACTCGCCAAAGAAGTAAGTTGCCCTACCCAATGTGTTGGCATCCTTATGTTTTAGGGTAATGCGGATAATTCTAAAGTAAGGAGGATAGTGGAAATCGTTACGAGTCTGCAATTCCTGTTTTACAAATCCATAGTAATTATGATGCTTAACCAACTGGATAACCTCGTGTTCAGGCTGGCTGGTTTGCACTATTACACGGCCAGGAGTTTCTCTTCGCCCTGCCCTTCCACTTACTTGTTCCATTAGTTGAAAAGCTCGCTCGTGGGTTCGCATGTCTGGAAAATTCAGTAGTAAGTCCGCATCTAAAATACCAACCAGACTTACATTCCCCATATCCAAGCCTTTGGTTACCATTTGGGTACCTATTAAAATATCGGTACGCCCATGCACCATGTCGTTAATTATTTTCACGTAGCCGTGCTTGCTTCTAGTGGTATCCATATCTAAACGTGCAAGCTTGGCCTCTGGAAAAAAGATGGCTAGTTCATCTTCTATTTTTTCAGTGCCGAAGCCTTTCATCTGCACCTCATCAGAGCCGCATTTCAAACAACTTTTGGGCACTTCAGCTTGATAATTACAGTAATGACATTTCAGTTTGTGTTGAAATTTGTGATAGGTTAAGCTCACATCGCAATTTGGGCACCAAGGTATCCAAGCACAATTACCACATATCAAATAGGGAGAGTAGCCTCGTCTATTTTGAAATAGAATGATCTGCTCGCCTTTTTCCAAAGTCTCTTTCATTGCATCCACTAGCACATCCGAAAAGTGGGAATGTATTTTCCGTTTCCGCTTGGCTTCTTTTACGTCAACTACTTCTAAGGTTGGTAAGCTTGCCTCGCCGTATCGTTCGTTCAAGGTAATAAGGCCGTACTTATCTTTTTGAGCATTGAAGTAGCTATCTAATGATGGTGTGCCACTACCTAACACCACCTTTGCACCTAAGCGTCCTGCTAAGTATATAGCTGTGTCTCTTGCATGGTAACGGGGTGCTGGCTCATGTTGCTTGTAGCTCCAGTCGTGTTCTTCATCTACTACTACTAAGCCAAGGCCATTAAAAGGAAGAAATACTGCTGAGCGAACCCCTAGTAAAACCTGATAATCGCCACGAAGTGTTTTTTGCCATATCTCTACCCGCTCGTTATCATTGAATTTGGAATGATACACACCCAGTTTATCACCAAAAACTTCCCTTAACCGTTGTACTATTTGTGCGGTTATGGCTATCTCTGGCAATAGGTATAAAACCTGCTTGCCTTTAGCAATAGCTTCTTTAATCAGCTCAATATAGATATGGGTTTTTCCACTTCCCGTTAATCCATATAGTAAGGCTACATCCTTTTCTTCCCAGCACTCTCTTATTTCACTTATGGCTATCTGTTGGGCCGGACTAAGTTGATAATTGGTTTCCACCTCTCCCGCTTTTCCTGGTAGGCGATCTTGTTGCTTTTTGTATTGTTCCAGTATACCTAGTTCGGCTACCTTCTTTATGGTTGTAGAAGTTGTTTTTGCTTGCTTAAGCAAGTCACTTTGTAACACTTCTCCTTCTTCAGCAAGATCGAGATAAGCTATCATAAGTCGGTAACGAGCTTTGGCGCTGGTTTCCCAATCTTCTAGTATATCACTGAGCAGATCTTCATCTTCAAATTGCTTTTTCAGGCGAACGTAGTTCTCCCACCTGGGTTTGTACTTTTCAATTAGCTCTTCCCTAACACCCACTATGCCTTTACCTTGTAGCTGCTTCACCACTTTATACATGGCATTTCGATTAAGCAGTAATTCTACATCATTCAAAGTGAGGTATTCACTTTCATTCAAAGCTTCTACTAATCGGAACTCCTTATCATTCAATCCCAACTCATCCAGTACTAAGTCTCCTTCTAGGTAAACCTGTGTTTCACTATTCAGCTTTAAACCTGATGGTAAGGCAGCATCCATTACCTCACCTAAGGTGCATAAGTAGTAATCAGCTATCCACTCCCATAGTTTTAACTGATGTACAGTAACAATTGGGCTTTCATCTACCCTATCTAATATCTGTTTGGGGGCCGACTGGTCGCTGGTAGCAGCAAGGCTATGTACTACCCCTGTATACAATTTCTTTCTACCGAATTGCACAACAACGCGCTCGCCAACCGAAAGCGAGGTTTGGAATTCTGGAGGTATCGCATAAGTGAACACCCCCGCAATAGGCAAAGGCAGTATTACACGGGCGTAGTATGAACTAAGAGAGGACACTTATTCTCCGTCTGCCTCATGTCCACTTTCAAAAGGTTTACGATGGAAGGGTTTCTTCGGGTCGAATAGCTTACGGTAGGTAACATGTGTTTTTACAACCTTGGCTCCTAAATTTTCTGCCACACGCATCATTTTAGGATTGAAATCACCTATCCAGGTCAACTCCAATTCATCCCAACGTTTTTTTGGTTGAACTACATTGTTAGCTCCAATGATAATACCACCTTCTACACCCTTACCTTGAAATTCAGGTATTACCCCGAATAAGAAGGCAAAAACTTTTCGGTTTGTCTTAGTTAATGTGTGCCAGCCAATTTTTAATTTACCTAACCAATCTACCTTACCATTTACATGCTTAAAGTACTGGTTCAATTCAGGCATCATGAAGAATAAAGCTATCGGCTCCCCCTTATAGTAACCGAACCATAAAAGATAATCGACCAGAACTGGTTTGAGGGCCGTGATAAGATTACGGGCCTGCTCAATGGTAATTGGCTTAACCCCCTCGCGCCCACCAAAGGCCTTGTTATATACTGTTTGAAAATCTTGCGTATACTTCGTTAACATTCCCTCTTTGGTAATGTGCGACCAAGTATAATTCGGGTCTTTCATTAGCTCTCTTGAGCGTTCGTAGTACTTCTCTGGCCTAGGAACGTTCATTCCTAATCCATAGCTGTATTGATTGAAATAAAGCTTAAACCCAAAATTCTTGAATAGGTCAATATAATGAGGTGGGTTGTAGTTCATTCCGTAGCAAGGCTCATCAAAACCTTCTACTAATAAACCCCACCATTGGTTACGCTCACCAAAATTAACGGGGCCGTCCATGGCTTCCATACCGTTCTCAGTATTCCACTCTTGGCATTTATCAAAAAGCATATTGGCTGCCGCTTGATCGTTAATACAATCAAAAAAGCCCATACAACCAGTTGGCTGTTCAAATTCAAACGCCTTGCTTTCATTAATAAAGGCGGCAACTCTACCAATTACCTTCCCCTTATCATCCAATAATATCCAGCGGGCAAGTTTTCCATGTTTGAAAAATTTATTCCGCTTTTCATCAAACACTTTGGTAATATCCGCATCAAGCGGCCTTATCCAGTTAGGGTCGTCCTTATATAATTTGAGCGGCAACTCTAAGAATTGCTGGGCTGTTTGTTCGTTGGTTACTTGTACTAATTGCATTATTCCGCTTGTTATAGGGTGGATGAGGTATCCATTACGGGGCGGAAAATTAGTTTTAATTCCCTAATGTGCCAAACCGTGGATAAAAAGCCGCCTTTCTGTTTGTATATACCGCCCTTATCAGTAACTTTGCACGCGAATTAGAAACCGCTATTAACAAAGCATTACAAATGGCAAATACAGGTACCATTAAGCAGATCATCGGCGCGGTAGTCGATGTAAGTTTCGAAGGCGAAAACTCCGCACTTCCTAAGATCATGAACTCACTAGAGGTTACCAAGAAAGATGGTACAGTAGTAGTTATGGAGTGCCAACAGCACTTAGGGGAAGATAGTGTTCGTACTATCTCCATGGAATCAACCGATGGTTTAACCCGCGGAATGGTAGTTACGGATACAGGTTCTCCTATACAAATGCCTATTGGTGAAGAAGTAAAAGGCCGTTTGTTCAACGTAGTTGGAGAAACTATTGACGGTATTGGTAAACTAGATACCGGCCGTAGTAGCAGTATTCACCGCAAGCCACCTATATTCGAAGACCTATCAACAGCTAACGAAATACTTTTCACAGGGATTAAAGTTATCGACTTGATCGAGCCTTATTCAAAAGGTGGTAAGATCGGATTATTCGGTGGAGCAGGTGTAGGAAAGACCGTATTGATTCAAGAGTTGATCAACAACATTGCAAAAGGATACGATGGTTTGTCTGTATTCGCTGGTGTAGGTGAGCGTACTCGTGAAGGTAATGACTTGATGCGTGAGATGTTGGAAGCCGGTATTATCAACTACGGTGAAAAATTCATGCATTCTATGGAAGAAGGTGGATGGGACTTAAGCGCGGTAGATATGGCCGGCCTGAAAGACTCAAAAGCAGCTTTCGTATTCGGACAAATGAATGAGCCACCAGGTGCACGCGCACGTGTTGCGCTTTCAGGATTAACACTAGCGGAATACTTCCGTGATGGAGATAAAGACGACCAAGGTGGTCGTGACATACTTTTCTTTATCGATAACATCTTCCGTTTTACCCAAGCGGGTTCTGAGGTATCGGCACTTTTAGGCCGTATGCCATCAGCGGTAGGTTATCAGCCAACTTTGGCAACAGAGATGGGATTAATGCAAGAGCGTATTACTTCAACTAAGCGTGGATCAATCACCTCAGTACAAGCG
>CAYGTK010000031.1:25423-25692 GCA_964352775.1 uncultured Chitinophagaceae bacterium | reverse complement strand
GTGTGGCTGGTCGCGCTCTCACGCCAGCTAATGATCGTAGTCTTGGTAAGCCGTTACCTTACCAACTACCTAATCATACGCACGCTCATCCCACACCACCGGAGTTTTAATAATTAAACGATGCCGTTCAATTATATTATGGGGTATTAATCCCGATTTCTCGGGGCTATCTCCCTGTGTGGGGTAAATTGCGTACGCGTTACTCACCCGTTCGCCACTCGTCATCATCCCGAAGGACATGTTACCGTTCGACTTGCATGTATTAAGCC